>DATLVI010000026.1 GCA_035577545.1 Verrucomicrobiia bacterium | reverse complement strand
CGCCCACAGTGGATAAGGACCGAACTGTCTCACGACGTTCTGAACCCAGCTCGCGTACCGCTTTAACCGGCGAACAGCCGGACCCTTGGGACCTTCTCCAGCCCCAGGATGCGATGAGCCGACATCGAGGTGCCAAACCGGGCCGTCGATATGAACTCTTGGGCCCGATAAGCCTGTTATCCCCGGCGTACCTTTTGTCCGATGAGCGATGGCGATTCCACATTCAACCACCGGATCACTTGGACCCGCTTTCGCGTCTGCTCGACTTGTAGGTCTCACAGTGAGCCTGGCTTATAGCCATATCCTCAACACCTGATTGCCAACCAGGTTGAGCCAAGCATCGTACTCCTCCGTTACTCTTTGGGAGGAAACCGCCCCAGTCAAACTGACCCGCTGACACGGTCCCGCGGCCGGTTAACGGCACGTGGTTAGAACCTTAATGAGCGAAAAGTGGTGTTTCATTGTTCCCTCCGCCAGACCCGAAAGCCTGGCATCAAAGGGTCCCACCTACGCTACGTATCACACACCAAAGTCCAATATCAGCTTACAGTAAAGGTGCACGGGGTCTTTCCGTCCTACTGCGGGTATGCGGCATCTTCACCGCAACTACAGTTTCGCCGAGCCTCTCTCCGAGACAGTCGCTCTTTCGTTACAAGATTCGTGCAGGTCGGAACTTACCCGACAAGGAATTTCGCTACCTTAGGACCGTTATAGTTACGGCCGACATTCACGGGGACTTAAGTTCAGAGCTTCAGGCTTACGCCTTGACCCCTCGCCTTAATCTTTCCGCATTGGTCACTTGTCACTCTGTATACCGTCTCTTGCGAGTTCGCACAGAGCTGTGTTTTTGTTAAACAGTCGCAGAGCGCCTTTCACTGCGGCCCCAATCGGCTTTGATATAATCTGACCAACCGGGGCGCCCCTTCTTCCGAAGTTACGGGGCTAATGTGCCGAGTTCCTTAGAGAGATTTCACTCGCGCGCCTGAGAATACTCATCTCACCCACCTGTGTCGGATTACGGTACGGGCACCCATGGTGAACACTGCAAGGCTTTTCTCGCCAGCGTGGTATTAACGAATCCGCTTTGACCGTAGTCGCCGCGTCCAACTCCGTCTTCCGACGGTATTGACCACCACTTTCAATCGGTGGCTCGCATTCCCTTCTGGGTTCCTTACAGCTTAAACCAAGGTGGTGTTGGAATATTAACCAACTGTCCATCATCTACGCCTTACGGCCTCGACTTAGGTCCCGACTAACCCTGGGCGGACGAACCTTCCCCAGGAAACCTTAGGTTTACGGCGAGTCCGAATTTAACGGACTTTATCGCTACTCGTGTCTGCATTCTCACTTCCAAGCACTCCAGTTTCAGTCACCTTCCACCTTCGATGCGCTTGGAACGCTCCCCTACCACTCACCAAGTCCGAGGACCTGGTGAATCCATAGCTTCGGTACTACGTTTGATCGCCAATCATTTTCGGCGCAAGATCGCTCGATGAGTCAGCTATTACGCACTGTTTAAATGATGGCTGCCTCTAAGCCAACATCCTCACTGTTTTAGCAACCTCACATCCTTTCCACTAAACGTAGTTTAGGCACCTTAGCTGATAGTCTGTTTATGTTTCACTCTCGACAATGAAGCTTATCCCCCACTGTCTGACTGCCCGGGTAGTGCAACGCGGTATTCGGAGTTTGGTTGGATTCGGTAGCCCGGTAAGGCTCCTATCCCATCCAGTGCTCTACCTCCGCGCGCTAGTGGCCGGACGCTATACCTCAATATATTTCGGGGAGAACCAGCTATGACGGGGTTTGTTTAGTCTTTCGCTCCTACGCACAGTTCATCGCAGAATTTTTCAACATTCACGCGTTCGGGCCTTCATCTGGTGTTACCCAGACTTCACCCTGACCATGCGTAGATCACCTCCGCTTCGGGTCTATTGCCAGCGACTAATCGCCCTATTCAGACTCGCTTTCGCTGCGGCTGCCCCCGTCGTACCGGGGTTAGCCTGGCCACTGACAATAACTCGCAGACTCATTATGCAAAAGGCAGGCCATCACCAAGTCTTGCGACTCGGCTATGACACATTGTAAGCACAGGGTTTCAGGTTCTTTTTACTCCCCTCAAAGGGGTTCTTTTCACCTTTCCCTCACGGTACTAGTTCACTATCGGTCGACGATGAGTATTTAGCCTTGCGCCGTGGTCGGCGCGGATTCAGACAACGTTTCACGTGTGCCGTCTTACTTGGGATACCTCTAGGTCGCTTTGAGTTTTCGCTTACGTGCCTGTCACACTCTATGGGGGCAATTTCCATTGCCTTCGACTAACTCTCGGCATACCACATTAAGGTCCCGCAACCCCGAAGTACAAGTACCTCGGTTTAGGCTGTTCCCGTTTCGCTCGCCACTACTCAGGGAATCGATGTGCTCTTTCTTTTCCTCCGGTTACTGAGATGTTTCACTTCACCGGGTATGGCTCATATGGTCCTATTGAATTCAGACCACTGTACTCCGATATTAATCGGAGTGGGTTCCCCCATTCGGACATCCACGGATCACCGCGTGCTTGCCGCTCCCCGTGGCTTATCGCAACTTACTACGTCCTTCATCGCCTATCGTCGCCAAGGCATTCACCCTGCGCTCTTAGTAGCTTGATCACAAACTATCCGTCCGGTTCTCTTTATAGAGTTCCAGAACAAATATTCTCAGCATTATGTAGTTTTTTATACCCACTACACTGTATGCAATTGTCAAAGAACATCCGCCCCGCCGAGCGGGACGAAAATTGAACCGTGAAACTGGTGGGCGCGATAGGATTCGAACCTATGACCCTGCGCTTATCAAGCGCATGCTCTAACCAGCTGAGCTACGCGCCCAGACGGCGCGTGGCGCCGAAACTGGTGGAGCCGACGAGAGTCGAACTCGTGACCTCCTGCTTGCAAAGCAGGCGCTCTACCAATTGAGCTACGGCCCCCTCAGGGGTCGCCTGGGCCCACTTCGCCCCAGAAGGTTTTCTCTCCAGTACTTCACGTTTGTAAAGAACAGTCGTTCTTCGAAAACTGAAATGTGCGATACGTTTAAGCGTCCCAGCCCCGCTTGCGCAGGACGGGATTCGACCTAGGATCCGACCCGAGACCGAAGTCCCGGATCAAGGTCTCCTTAGAAAGGAGGTGATCCAGCCGCAGGTTCCCCTACGGCTACCTTGTTACGACTTCATCCCAGTCACGATCCATACCTTCGGCGCCTGTCTCCCTTGCGGGTTGACGCGGCGACTTCGGGTGCAGACCGCTTCCATGATGTGACGGGCGGTGTGTACAAGGCCCGGGAACGTATTCACGGCGCCGTAGCTGATGCGCCATTACTAGCGATTCCGGCTTCATGAAGGCGAGTTGCAGCCTTCAATCTGAACTGGGCATGGTTTTGTGGGATTTGCTCCACCTCGCGGTCTTGCGTCCCTCTGTACCATGCATTGTAGCACGTGTGCAGCCCTGGCCGTAAGGGCCATACTGATTTGACGTCATCCCCACCTTCCTCCTCGTTTAAAGCGAGGCAGTCTGTTTAGAGATCCCGCTTTCGCAGGCAACTAAACACAGGGGTTGCGCTCGTTGCGGCACTTAAGCCAACATCTCACGACACGAGCTGACGACAACCATGCAGCACCTGTGCTGGCTCTCCTCTTGCGAGGAGTCGTCACCCTTTCGGGTTTCTACTACCAGCATGTCAAGGCCAGGTAAGGTTCTTCGCGTTGCATCGAATTAAGCCACATGCTCCACCGCTTGTGCGGGCCCCCGTCAATTTCTTTGAGTTTTAACCTTGCGGTCGTACTTCCCAGGCGGTTCACTTATCGCGTTAGCTTCGGCACGCAGGGGGTCGACTCCCCGCACACCAAGTGAACACCGTTTAGGGCCAGGACTACCGGGGTATCTAATCCCGTTTGCTCCCCTGGCTTTCGTGCCTGAGCGTCAGGAACTGTCCAGAGACTCGCCTTCGCCACCGGTGTTCTAGTCGATCTCTACGCATTTCACCGCTACACCGACTATTCCAGTCTCCTCTCCAGTCCTCGAGTCCGCCAGTTTCGAATGACCTATCACAGTTAGGCTGTGAGATTTCACATCCGACTTAACGAACCGCCTGCGCACCCTTTACGCCCAATGAATCCGAACAACGCTTGCAGTCTCTGTATTACCGCGGCTGCTGGCACAGAGTTAGCCACTGCTTCCTCTTCCGGTACTATCAATAATCCACGTGTTAGGTAGATCACATTGTTCCCAGATGACAGAGGTTTACAATCCGAAGACCTTCATCCCTCACGCGGCGTCGCTCCTTCAGGGTTTCCCCCATTGAGAAAAATCCTCGACTGCTGCCACCCGTAGGTGTCTGGACCGTGTCTCAGTTCCAGTGTGGCTGGTCGTCCTCTCAGACCAGCTACCCGTCTTAGGCTTGGTGGGCCATTACCCCGCCAACAACCTGATAGGCCGCAGCCTCATCTCAAAGCGCCAGGTCTTACGATCCCCAGCTTTGACCTCACAGTCACATGCGGTATTAACTCCGATTTCTCGGAGATATCCCCCACTTCGAGGTAGATAGCTACGTGTTACGCACCCTTTCGCCACTCGAATTCACTAATATTGCTACCAGTAAACTCCCGTTCGACTTGCATGTCTTATCCACGCCGCCAGCGTTCGTTCTGAGCCAGAATCAAACTCTCCGTATAAAAATCAACCAGACCTGCCCCGAATTGCTCCGAAGCGTCAATGTCCCCTTTCGGGGCCATTGCTGATCCGACCGATTCCACGTTGAGCGACCAGTCAGGGCTAACCAACTGGTCTGTTACTACTCAATTTGTCCATCCCGACTTGCGCCGGGACAAACGTGGGCTCTCACGTATCGCACTTTCAATTTTCAAAGAACGCGACGCGCCGCCACTGGCGGCGCGGGTAATCAACTTTCAGATAATGAACTCTCAGCCGTCGGGCTGAACGCTCATGTCTAACCGCTGATCACTTCCGTTTTCAAGCGACAACAAACCCGCTCTCGGGATCAGAAGTTTGTCGCACTCCTAAAAGAACCGTCCGAAACGCCCCCTTGCAGGCACCCTCTATCTACTCGCACTCCCCAAGCCTGTCAAGCCTGTCACAGAAGAATTTTTAACACGACCTCGTGACTGGATTCCCCGTCCAAGGGCGGCCAAAGTACAGACCGCCTCGCACGGATGCAAGAACTATTTTCAACTTGCCGCAGTAGCCAGGTTTTATCAGCTTTCCAGCGCCACAGAATGTCCATTCCAGCGCGCAAAAATGCCCTCTACACGCCGCGACGCTCCTGCGTTTTGCACGCGTTGTTGCCCGCGCACTCCCGGGCCCAAAAAGCTGGCCGCATTCCTGCGGCGCCCAATAGCCTAGACCCGAGTGACGTTCTGGGCTTTCGCGCCCTTTGCGTCTTCAATGATCTCAAACTCCACGGCTTGACCCTCAGCCAGAGTTTTGAATCCGTCACCCTGGATAGCCGAGAAGTGAACGAACACGTCCGCTCCGCCTTCTTGTTGGATGAAGCCGAAGCCCTTCTTCTCATTGAACCATTTCACAGTGCCGCGTGCCATGTCTTGTTACCTCCATCGGGGATGTTGCTTGCTCGAGAATTCACTTTCGGGAGAAGTTTTTTGGGGGATAAATTTAAAAACCGCGCTCACCCGTTGGGCAAGCACGGTCGCTCATGCATTCGACTGCCTTCCTCCAGATTCCGTCACAACCAACTCACAAATGTGCATACATCCCTTTGATACTGTGGCTTCTGTACCAAACCCCCACCCGCCTTGTCAAGGCCGTTCCGGCAGGCCCATCAAATGGCGGAGAGGGAGGGATTCGAACCCCCGAGACGCTTGCGCGCCTAACGGTTTTCAAGACCGCCGCATTCGACCACTCTGCCACCTCTCCGTCGCAACAAAACAGCCTCCAACATCCGAAGAAACGCGTCTGAACCGTCTTCAGTTTAACAGCGACCGCGTAATACTCAAGGCCAACGGAACACCGCAAGGAATTCACTCTGACCAAATCGGGAAGGCTTATAGTCACCACAACCGCTCCCCGCGTCACCATCCGGTATCACCAAATCGTAACTTGGACACCTTTGAATTGTCACTGTCACCGGCGAGTATTTCCAACAACAACCTCTCGCCTTGTCCTCACGGGGTTCGAAAAGGGGCGGTCTTGGGGAAAACGGGGTTCGATTTGAGGGCAAGGCGGGAGCTGTATCTTATTGGTGTACATGGCATACTGACTGCACTGCGTGGTAGTCAGCTCCAAATAAACTCACCGTTTCGATATAGGTTCACGGCGGTCAGCCCCACCGTTCTTGTCATCCGGGCCGGTTTTTGTTATCATAGACCACGTATGAATTCGTGGGCTCGCAGGGTGCAGATCTTCCTCCCTCTTTCGATTTCGCTATTTTGTGCGATTCCTGCCAGAGCAATCTTGTTCGAAGCAACCAGCAACACAACGTTCAATACCTCCGCCCCGACCGGGGCGCTGATCAATAGCGGTTGGCAGTATGAAGGTCTTTGGCCGACAAATGGACAATGGTTGGCGACCCCGATCGCCCCAAATTTTTTCCTCGCCGCGATCCATGTCGGGGGTTCTCCGGGAGACGTCTTCCAACTGAACGGTTTTTTCTATCACACGGTTGCTTTTACGGATTGTCCCAATTCTGATCTGCGCGTTTGGCAGGTGGCCGAGACCTTCCCGACTTATGCTCCGTTGTACACGGGCACGAATGAAGTAAGCCAAACGTTTGTCGTCTTCGGCCGCGGTACCCCACGCGGAGATTCAGTCACAGTCGGGGGCCAGCTCAAGGGCTGGAAGTGGGGAATACCGGATGGCTCGGAGCGCTGGGGACAAAATACTGTCTCACAGACTTTCACGGACCCCGGCCTCGGCGACTTTCTGGTGGCCTTTTTCGACCGAACCGGTCCCACCAACGAGTGCATGTTGTCGAACGGGGATTCCAGTGGCGGACTATTCATCAAGAATGGTTCCACATGGGAACTGGCGGGAGTAAATTACGCGTCGACGGGATACTACAGTCTCGATGGGACAACGAATGCGAATACACAGTTTTTTGGCGCCATGGTGGACCAAGGTGGGCTTTATACCTCCTCCGGCCCGGGGTTCCCTTGGACGTTCACCACGAATCAAGTTTCCGACATTCCCGGCTACTTCTTCGTTTCGCGCGTTTCGGCGCACGTTGCCTGGATTAATAGCGTCATCAACTTTACGCCCGGACCTGACCTGCGAATCGCCGACATCGCGCCCGCAGGGACGAACGTCCAGATCAGCTTGTCCACGGGCTCGAATCGCCTTTATCTCATCCAAAAAACCAGCGATTTGGTTACCGGCACGTGGACGACCGTCAGCAGCAATGTCCCCGGCAACGGCGGCTTCGTCACCATCGTGGACACCAACGCCACGACGCAAACCAAACGTTTCTATCGCGTGCAACTTCTGCAGTAGGTGGAACCGACCCTAAATGCTTGTCCAACATTCGGCCAACGCGCAGGCCGCTGCCCCCGATGTTCGCATCAAGGAAGCAGCGAACGATGTTTCGGTGTCCTTCCTCCGAGGAATTGTCGAAACCATGGCGGTCCCTCGCCACTACGAATTGCAACCGGAGAACAATCGACTGACGGCCCGCTGGATTGCCCGCCAGTTGTGTTCGTATGGATACGATGCGGAGTTGCAGGGCGAGTACGCGAACGTCGTTGCTCGCTCGCGGAACGCTCCCAATACCCCTTGCGTCCTCGTTGGCGCGCACTACGATAGCGTACCGGGCACTCCCGGCGCCGACGACAACGCCAGCGCGGTCGCGGCCCTGTTGGCCTGCGCCAAGGCTTTGGCCGGGCATGCCCCCGAGTGTCCCGTCTGCTTCGCTTCCTTCAACCGGGAGGAGGACGGCTTGCTGGGTAGCGCCGACTTTGTGAGAACCATCGGAACAGAAGGAAGAATATCTATTCGTGAAGCTCATGTTCTGGAGATGGTCGGCTACTGCGATCATCGCCCCGGTTCCCAGGCGATTCCGCCGGGCCTGCCGATCCAGATACCGGACCATGGTGATTTCCTGGGCATCCTCGCGAACAAGGATTCCACCGCCATGGCGAGTACCGTCTTGCAAACAGCCAGGACCTATTGGCCAGGTTTTCCGGTGCTGAGCCTGAAAGTGTACGCCGGGGTGGAAAAACTGCTCCCGGTCCTGCAGCGAAGCGATCACGCTCCTTTCTGGAAGGCTGGCATACCCGCAATCATGTGGACCGACACTTCGGAGTTTCGCAACCACAATTACCATCAGCCCACCGACACCCCGGACACTCTCGACTACGATTTCTTGCGGAGCGTCAGTCAGATTCTTATCGCAACTGTTCTGACTTCTGTTCAAAATTAACCGTAGCTTGTGCCTTTGACAGACACTCGATAGATGAACCTGCAAACAAAACCATTCGGCAAACTGGTCAACGACTCCGAGGTGACTCTCTTCATCCTGAGCAATACCAACGGCGTAAGGGCTTCCCTGATGAACTATGGGGCGACAGTGGTTGCGCTCGAGGCGCCCGACCGGAATGGCAAGCTCACCGACGTCACTCTCGGATTTGACACGCTCGAAGGTTACGTCAAATCCAACCAACCGTACTTCGGCTGCATTGTCGGGCGCTGTGCCAACCGCATCGCGGATGGGCGCTTCCATCTCGATGGGAAGGAGTACCGGCTCGCGACCAATGCGGGCAACGCTCATCTGCATGGCGGCGTGAAAGGATTCGACAAGGCATTTTGGTCCGCGGAGGCAGAGTCCCCCTCTGTGAAGTTCACCTACCTGAGCCCGGACGGCGAAGAAGGCTATCCCGGCAACTTGAGCGTCACTGTCATCTACATACTGACCGAGAACAACGAACTGCAAATCGAATACACCGCGACGACCGACAAGCCCACGCCCGTTAACCTGACAAACCATACCTATTTCAATCTCGCGGGCGCAGGAACCATTCTAAACCACGAGTTGTTGATCGCTTCGACACAGTACCTTCCCGCCAACAATGCGCTGCTGCCGACGGGCGAGATCCACCCCGTCAAAAGCACCCCGATGGACTTCACCATGTCTACGCCTATTGGCCGGCGGATTCATCAACTCAAAGGCGATCCCATCGGCTACGATCACACCTACGTCCTTGAGAACGACGGTGCCAAAACCAAACTGGCCGCTCGCGTTTTCGAACCGCAGTCAGGGCGGGTATTGGAGGTTCACACAACCGAGCCCGGCGTCCAGCTTTACACGGGAAACTTTCTCGATGGTACAATCTCTGGAAAGGGCGGCCGCGCTTACCAACAGCACACCGGATTCTGCCTGGAGACACAGCACTACCCCAACTCGGTCAACCAGCCGACGTTTCCTTCTGTGATCTTAAAACCGGGCCAGTCCTATCGCCAAAAAACAAGCTATCGGCTTTCTGTCGCGTAATTACCCGGCTTCGAGCCGTAGTTGATCGCCATCGATCCCAGCCAGAACTCCTCGAAGCCGCAGTCGCGCCAGCCTTGCGACTCCATCGATTCCTTGATCCCACGTTGTGCCGGGTAATTCTGCAACGATGCCAGGATGTATGCGTGCGTGTCAGGATCGCCACAGAACAACCGTCCCAGAATCGGCAGCACGACCCGCAAGTAGCCAAAGTACAAGGCGCGGAACGTCCGGGATTCCGGCTTCCCAAAATCAAGCGACACAAATTTCCCGCCCGGCCGCAGCACGCGCAGAATCTCGCGCAATCCCTGCTCGATGTCCGCCAGGTTCCGTAGTCCGTAACCTACACTGACCGTATCGAACGAATTGTCGGAAAATGGCAGCCGCAAGGCGTCCGCTCGAATCCATGAAATCTCGGAATGCCCGCGCGCCGCGGCCACGCGCAGCATCTCCTCGGTGAAATCAACGCCGACCACCCGGGCCCGGAAACGCAGCGCGATATCGCCCGTTCCGCAACAGAGATCCAGCACATCACGCGGCTTGCCCGCCAGCTCGACCAACCGCCGTTTCCACCGTCGGTGCAGGCCCACGCTCATGATGTCGTTGAGCAGGTCGTAGCGCCGCGCAATGGTGGCGAACAATTCGTGCACTTTCTCCGCGCGGTGCTCGTCGGCCTGGTAGAATTTACTTCCCACGCCGCGAGAGCCTAGCGTAGAAGAACGCCATGAGTCACGACCGAATCGCCAAGGCCCTCGAACTGTGGCAGCGATTTCCCGACAACGATCTGTCCCGCTTCAACCTGGCGCAGGCGTATGTCGAAGCGAACGACTACGCCGCTGCTGTCGATCATCTCCGTGCGCTCTGCGGGAAGAAACCGGAATGGATGGTCGCACATATTCAACTCGGTAAATCGTTGATCGCCCTGGGTCAATCGGCGGAAGCCAGACCAATCCTGGAACACGCCCTGGAACTCGCCATCGCGCAACACCACGACAGCCCGCGTGAGGAGTTGGCCGAGCTGCTAAAGACGGTGTAGAGACGCCTGTCCGAACCGCCGTAACTCCGCGGCTACCTCTCCGCTGGCGGCGGACCTTGGGGGGGCTTGACGTGGGTGACGTTGAAGCGTCGCTCCAGAACCAGAGCGTCATCGCAGTAGAACTCGATGGAATACATGCCGGGCTGGGGAAAGACGAGGCCGACCAGGTTGAAGTTCAACTCGAAGACCGCGTGAACATCGGGAAACTCAATGTTGCCCTTGACCTCGGCCACGACGTGGTTGCTCTCGTCATGGATGATCCGCAAACGGGCGGCGCATTGTCCCCGTCCTTCAGTGATCGATACGAACACACAGACCTGTGGATGACGGTAGGGGAAATCTTGCGCCCCGATCTGGTTGAAGATCCCGATCAGAGACTTCTTGCTGGTGAGCTTGTCCTCAATGATTTGGTCGCAAACCACAATGGCGAGACCACTCGGTATCGGTTGGTCACTCATCAGCGGGAAATGTCTCTCTGGGTCAGGACTCGGTAGCCTGCTTTCACGAGGACATCGCGGGCAAATTCGGGATCTTCGCAATGCAGCGCGAGTAGTGCCTTGTCGTGCGGCCGGATCATCAGGGAATACGTGTACTGGATATTGACCTCCGCCGCGACAAGGCTCCGCAACACGGTGTCGAGCTTTTCCGGTCCGCGCGGCATCTCGACAACCACAAGGTTCGATTCGCTGACGGGAATGTTGGCCTTCCCCAAGGCGTCGTGACAACGCTCCGGATCGTCCACCACAATGCGTATAACGGACGAGTCAGCGGTGTCCACCACGGAGATCCCGCAAACATGGACATTCGAATCGCTCAAAGTGCGGGTGAGATTGAGCAGCGCGCCGACCTTGTTTTCGAGAAAAACGGAGAATTGCCTTACCAGTGGGTGTTGCAGTCTCTCACGAACCTTGGATTCCGATTTCGCCATATTTCCTCCTCGCCGGTTTCATCCTAACGTAGCGCTCGGCGACACGAAAGTAAATCTTCGCGGCCTAGATGCTCCAGTCCGTATCGATGTACTGCAACTTCAGGAAATCAATGATGTGGGCCACGCATTCCGCCGGGGTCTGCTTGTCTGTGCGGACTACCAGCTCGGGCCGGTCAGGCGGCTCGTACGGAGCCGATACCCCGGTGAAGTTGGCAATCTCACCGGCGCGGGCTTTCTTGTAAAGGCCCTTTGGATCGCGTTGTTCGCAAACTTCGAGCGGGGCATTCACATATACTTCCACAAACTCCCCCTCGTTGACCAACGAACGCGCCAACCGTCGGTCGTCGCGGTACGGTGAAATGAAGGCCGTGATGACCAGGACGCCCGCGTCCATGAGCAGACGGGCGACCTCTGCCACCCGCCGAATGTTCTCCGTGCGGTCTTCTGGCGAGAATCCGAGATTGGCGCTGAGACCGTGGCGGATGTTGTCACCGTCGAGGATATACGTGTGCAAACCCATCGCGAACAGCTCGCGCTCCAATTCCGTGGCCACCGTCGATTTACCGGCGCCGGACAAGCCCGTGAGCCAGAGGATGGCGCCCTTGTGTCGATTGCGCTGCTCGCGCGTCTCACGCGTGATCTTGCCAGCCGACCAAAAGATGTTCTGGCTCTTCACTCCCGACAATACCTGGCGGCGGTCGGGATACTCGCCCTTCGAAATAACACCGCCGCCACACACCTGGAAGCGATCAATGAACACGAAGCGGCCGGTGTTGACAATCCGATCCGCGTTGTCGAACGCAATGGGCGTCTTGGTGCGAATCGTAACCTCGGCCACGTCGTTGCGGGCCACGTAGGGCCGCGATTTCGTGTCGATTTCCGCCAGTGTCGAGGCATCGATCAACTTTTCAATCGACTGGATCTGGCACTCCACTTCTTCAGTGGTCAACTTCAGCTTGATCTTGCGCCCGACTTCGAGATTCTGCCGGCCCAGCCAGAAGAATTTCGCATTGAACACATCCGTTTCAATGGGCGCATCCTGCTCACCGGAACCGATTTGCCCACGCTCGACGAAAATCTGCTCCGTCAGCGTAATGCCAACGGATTCTCCCGCGCTTGCGGTCTCGCGGGAACCGTGGGGCCAGTTCTCAATCGATTTGACCGTGCTGACCTTGTTCCGCGGCGAGAAGAGGATTTTGTCCCCCACGCGAAGTGTGCCGGACTCGACCCGGCCGGCAAGGATGCGGCGCTGATCGAACCGATAGACGTCCTGAATCGGGAAGCGTAGCGGCAAATTGTGAGGTGGTTCCGCAGTTTGAAACCGATCCAGGGCCTCCAAAACGGTCGGCCCGCTGTACCACGGCATGTTCGTCGACTTGTTGGCAACATTGTCGCCTTTGGCAGCCGCAATTGGAATAAAAAGCTTCGGTTCGACGCCGAATTGCTTCAGAAATGCGCGATACTCGTCCTCGATCGACTTAAACACCTTGTCGCTGTATCCCTTCAAGTCCATCTTGTTCACCAGCACCGCGATCTGGCGAATCCCAAGCAACGAAAGGAGGAACCCATGCCGTCGCGATTGTTCCTGCACGCCTTCGTTCGCATCGATGAGCAGCAGCGCCGCCTCGGCGCTCGCGGCTCCCGTGACCATGTTCTTGAGGAACTCCTTGTGGCCGGGCGCGTCGATGATCACGTATTGGCGTTGCTTCGTGCGAAACCAAATCTGCGCGGTATCGATGGTGATATTCTGGTCGCGTTCCGCCTGCAGGCCGTCCATCAGGAAGGCCCACTCAAACGGCATCCCGCGCCGCTCGCAAGCTGTCTTGATCTTCTCGTACTTGCCCTCCGGCAGCGACCCGGTGTCGTAAAACAAGCGCCCCACCAGCGTGGACTTGCCGTGGTCCACGTGACCGACGATAACGATTTTCAACTGCTCGGATTGAAGGGTGTTGGTGCTCATCGCTTACATGTACCCGTCACGCCGCAACTTCTCGAACGCGTCTTCGCTTTCCTGGTCCTGGGCGCGGACGCTGCGTTCGCTGCGTTTGGTCGTCCGTAATTCTTCGCGAATTTTTTCGTAAGTGTCGGCGTTCGACTCGATCATGAACGTGCAGGGGACGCAACCGAGACTGCGATAGCGTTTCCCGTTCTTGCCGAAGTATAAAGCCACGTTCGGGATGTTCTCGCGCTCGGCATACTCCCAAATGTTTGTCTCCGTCCAGTGCAGGAGCGGATGGACGCGCAGATGCGTGCCGCCCGCCAGGTCAGTATTGAACTGGTCCCACAGCTCGGGCGGCTGGTCCTCGACGTTCCATTCCATGTTCTTGTCGCGCGGCGAGAAATAGCGTTCCTTCGCGCGAGTCGGATCTTCATCGCGGCGCACACCAACAATGAGTCCACCATACTTCTCACGATCAACGATCTTCTTGAGGTTCTCTTTCAACAACGCCGAACAGCAATTGACGCGACCGCGTGTGTGGTTCATCCCCTGCGCCAGCGCCTCGTCATTGCGGGCGATGACGAGGTTCAGTTTCCACTCCTTCGTCAATCGGTCGCGCAACTCGACAAGCTCCGGCATGTCGAAAGTCGTTTCCATGAACACGCATGGAAACGGGACATGCCCGAAAAATGCCTTGCGCGCCAGCCACATGATGGTCTGTGAGTCCTTGCCCACGCTCCACAGCATCGCGAGTCGTTCGATCTTGTTGAACGCCTCGCGAATGATGAAGATGCTCTGGTTCTCTAGTTTATCGAGATGGTCCATAATTTAAAAATTCCGGGGCGACATCGTCAGATGTTCGCGGCAAACGTGTGGAGTCCGCACTCCTTCTTGTCGGAACCCGCCCAGCGGCCCGCGCGCTCGCCTTCTCCGTCTTTCACGGCGCGGGTGCAGCAGTCCGGCGAGCAACCGATGCTCGGATAGCCCTGGTCGTGGAGCGGATTGTAGTGCAGTTGGTGGCTGATGATGTACCACCAGACTTCTTCCTTGCTCCAGGCGGCCAGCGGATTGATCTTAAGGTAACGGTGACCCCCGGCCGTTTCCTGCAACTGCAGTATTTTTGCGCCCTGGCGGGTCTCACCCTGCGACCGCCGCAGGCCAGCAACGAGCGCGTCGAGTTGCGGTAGCTTCTTCTGCAATGGAAGCACCTTGCGCATATAGCAGCACTGGTCGGGTTGGCGACGGTACAGTTCGGGCCCATACTTCTCGACTTGCTGCTCGGGCGTCAATTCCGGGTGCAGTCGCTCAATCACGACCCCATATTCCTGCTCGACCTGACGGATCAGTTCGACGGTTTCCTTGAAGAAGAAACCCGTGTCGATGGTAAAGATCGGAAGGTGCGGGGTGACCTTGCGCATCGCGATGTCGATCACGACCAGACCTTCGGGGCCAAACGCGGAAGAAATGGCAACGCGCGAACCGAAGTTGTCCGCGGCCCATTGCAATATGTCCTGCGGCGTTCGCCCCTCGAACTCCGCCGCCAGACGATGGATTTCTTCCGATGTGAACTTCACGTTCGTTTTCTACCCTTCAATCACATTGATCTCGACGGGCTCAACCTTGATACCAAAGCCTTCCAGCCATTTGATCGCTTTCTTGATCTCGGGGCGCGCGCCCACCAATTCGAGCGAGACGATGCCGACTTCCTCCGTCACGCTGGCCTGACGAATGTTGGTCACGACCTTGAATTTGTGGCCCAACTCGTAAATTACCGGCCGTTGGATGGCCTTTTTCGGATAGGTCAGCCAGAGGCGTTTGATTTCGTTCGCCGTCTTCGTTGTCTTTGCCATGTTGTCCTCGGTACAACGCTGTGTTTAACCGCCCGCGATTGCCGGAATCACGGAAATTTCGTCGCCGTCTTTCACCGGCGTACTTTTGCCCTGCGCAAAGCGAATGTCCTCGTCATTCAAATACACATTCACGAACCGGCGCAATTCGCCCCGCTCATCACAAATCCGCTCCTTCAAGCCCGGATACTCCTTCTCCAGGCTGTCGATAATGTCCTGGATCGTCGAGCCGGCAGCTTGTACGATGTCCTTGTCCTTCGTGAGTTTCCGCAACGGCGTCGGAATCCTTACATTTACTGGCATAATCGTCTCTCCTTCTTCATCTCAATTCTTCTTATCGAGCAGGGCCGAAAACTCGCGCAGATGCGGCCCGATGACCCGCGCCTCGCCGCATTTATTGGCCACTGCTTCCTGCGTCTTCAATCCATGACCCGTGATACACAACACAAGCGACTCGTTCGGCTTGATCCGTCCATCTTTCACAAGGCGCTGGGTGGCCGCCACCGTCACCCCACCGGCCGTCTCGGCGAAAATCCCTTCGGTCTCCGCCAGCAGCTTGATTCCGGCGACCACTTCGGTGTCGTCCGGATTCTCCGCCCAGCCGCCGGTCTGCTTCATCGCCTGTATCGAGTAAAACCCGTCCGCCGGGTTGCCGATAGCCAGTGACTTGACGATCGTCTGCGGCTTGCTCACCGGCTTGATGATGTCCGCGCCGACCTTCATGGCGTTCACAATGGGCGCGCAACCTTCGGCTTGGGCGCCGTGTATGCGGCATTCTCGCTCGTCCACCAGGCCGAGTTTCACGAATTCCTTGAACGACTTGTGGATCTTCGTGATGAGGGAACCGCCCGCCATCGGGACGACCACGTGATCCGGCAATCTCCAGCCCAGTTGCTCGATGATCTCGTAGCCCAACGATTTTGAGCCTTCCGCGTAGTAGGGCCGGATGTTCACATTCACAAAGGCCCAGCCGTACTTGCCCGCGATTTCGCTGCAGAGGCGATTTACCGCGTCGTACGTGCCTCGAATGCCGATGACGTTCGTTCCGTACACCAGCGAGCCGAGTACTTTCCCTGTTTCCAGGTCGGCCGGGATAAAGACGTAACTCTTCAGTCCGCCACTCGCCGCATTGGCCGCAACGGAATTCGCGAGATTGCCGGTCGATGCGCAGGCAACGATTTCAAAACCCAACTCCCGCGCGCGTGACAAGGCCACGCTGACCACGCGGTCCTTGAAGGACAATGTCGGGTAGTTGACTGTATCGTTCTTCACCCAGACCTCGCGCAGGCCCAGCCGCTTCGCCAGGCGATCCGCCTTGACGAGCGGGGTGAAGCCGACCTGAAAGCCGATGGTCGGCTCACCTTCGATCGGCAACAACTCCCGGTACCGCCACATATTCGTAGGGCGCGACTGAATTTTGTCCCGTGTCAGCACGGTTTTGATCAAGTCGTAGTCGTAATCAACTTCGAGCGGACCGAAGCAGAATTCGCAGACATGCAACGCCTCTTTCGGGTAATGGCGCCCGCACTCGCGACACTTTAGACTGGTGAAGAATCCATGTTTTGCCTTCATCTACCTTCTCGCTTTCTTCACCAAGTAGCGACCGTCGCTGCCTAGGGGCAAAAAAACAACCCCTTCAGCGTCCCCGAGACGTGGGTCGACGATGAAGAGGCATCAAGACAACTCGATTCTCCCCTCATCTTCCCCCGCTCCCGACTTGCGTCGGGCCTCGGAGCTGGAATTGGCACCTTGTCTTCAACCACCAACTACTTGGCTGAACGGTTGCCGCGGCTTCTACGGGCCAGTCCCTCGACCGCTCTTGATGAGTTGTTCCCGAAAACCTTTCAGGGAACGCGAGGAACTATATCAAAGAACAAAAGGCTGTCAACGGCGCAGATTCTAGATGTAATACATCTCTGGTCGGCTCTTGGCCTCCGCGCAAATCTCCTCAAAATTGACATCGTCCGCCGCCTGTTCGGCAGCCTGCTTGATCCGCCGCCAGGCGCGCTTGATCTCTTCCGGACAGCGCGACTCCAAGAGTAACGGCATCTCCAAGACGTCACCCTGTACCGCCCGCAAAACGTCGCCCACTGTGATCTCACGGGGTGCCTTGGCCAGAGCGTATCCGCCAGCCTTTCCCCGTCGGCTCTGGATGAGTCCCTTGCTCTTCAACTCGATCAGAATCTGCACGAGATAGTTCGCTGGAATCGCCTCTCGGTGCGCAATTTCCTCAATCCGCAGTGGACGCGCGTTCGGGTGATGGAGAGCCAATGCCTCCACCGCACGACACGCGTAATCACTTTTTACTGACGCCTTCATTTAATCATTAGTATCTTGCTAAAGATGCTATATTTTAGCACGATAATACCTACTGTCAATCGACTATTTTTGAACGCGACCGATTTGCTAGAACATTCACGGTCATCGCTAGTTATATACGAAAAAAAAGTAATGATTCTGATTGCAGAACAAGCCAAGTTTCGGTAGTGTTCTAAGGTTGGTTGAAGGAGGGGGAATTTAGATGCCCAGTAAGCTTCTGGAGAAAAAACGCATAGTGGAAAAGTCACTTTCAAAAGAACCAGACCGCCCGATAGAGGCCCTCGGCGCCAGTGATTATACTGCCGATAAGATACAAAAACTGGAAGGTGTGGAAGCCGTTCGCAAGCGCCCTGCGATGTATATCGGCGACACCGGCGAACGAGGCCTGCACCATCTGGTTTATGAGGTCGTCGATAACTCAATCGACGAGGCGCTCGCGGGTTTCTGCAAGCACATCGAGGCCACCATCCGCGTCGACAATTCAATCACCGTCGTTGACGATGGACGCGGCATTCCCGTGGACATGCACAAGACGGAGAAGAAGCCGGCTGTCGAGGTAGTGCTGACGGTCCTGCATGCCGGCGGCAAATTCGACAAGAAATCCTACACGGTTTCCGGTGGTTTGCACGGCGTTGGCGTGACCTGCGTCAACGCGCTCAGTGAATGGCTTGAAGTCGAGGTGAAACGCGATGGCAAGGTCCATCACATGCGCTTCAAGCGCGGCAAGACGGCATCCAAGCTCGAAGTGATCGGCAAGGCGAAGGGCACGGGCACAAAGATCACGTTCAAGGCCGACAGTGAAATCTTCCCGGTCATCGACTACAAGTACGACATCTTGGCAAACCGGTTGCGTGAACTGGCGTTCCTCAATCGCGGCATTGAAATCACGCTCAAGGACGAGCGTAATGACAAGCAGGATCTCTTCAAGTTCAATGGCGGCATTGAAGAGTTCATCAAGCACATCAACCGCGCCAAAGAACCTCTTCATCCGAAAGTCATCTACGTTTCGAAAGAGAAAGACGGCATCGCCGCCGAGGTCGCAATCCAATACAACGAAGGCTACAACGAGTCCGTCTACGCCTACGCGAACAACATCAACACCATCGAGGGCGGCACGCACCTGAGTGGTTTCCGATCGGCGCTGACCAAAGCCGTCAATCAATATGCCAAGTCCAACAGTCTATTGAAGGAAAAGGATCCGAGCCTCAGCGGTGAGGACTTGCGCGAAGGTCTGACGGCGGTCATCAGCGTGAAGGTCCCGAATCCCCAGTTCGAAGGCCAGACCAAGACCAAGCTCGGCAATGGCGAAGTCGAAGGCATCGTTTCGTCGATCGTTTACGAAGGCCTGATGACGTTCCTGGAGCAAAACCCGCCCATTGGCCGTCGCATCGTGGACAAGTCCCTTACCGCGGCCCGTGCTCGCGAAGCCGCCCGCAAAGCGCGCGAAGCCGTCCGTAAAGGCGCGTTTGCCGGTGGCGGACTGCCGGGCAAATTGGCGGATTGTTCCGAGCGCAACCCTGAATTCTGCGAGTTGTACATCGTTGAGGGCGATAGCGCTGGTGGCTCTGCCAAGCAGGGGCGCAACCGCCAGTTCCAGGCCATCCTGCCCATCCGCGGCAAGTTGCTTAACGTCGAGAAGGCGCGCCTGGATCAGATCCTCAACAACAATGAAATTCGCACGATGATCACCGCCATCGGCACGGGTTTCGGCACGGGCGAAGGCGAAGGTGCCTTCGACCTCAACCGACTGCGGTATCACAAGATTGTGATCATGACCGACGCCGACGTGGACGGCTCACACATTCGGACGTTGCTGCTGACGTTCTTCTATCGCAAGATGCCGGAACTCATCAAGGGCGGCTTCATCTACATCGCGCAGCCGCCGTTATACAAGATCAAGCGCAAGAAACGCGAAGAGTACATCGAGAATGACGATCAGATGAGCCGAATCCTGATCGAACTCGGCTCTGAGGACATTCGGCTGAATCGACTCAAAGACAGGAAGGAATTCTCGGGTCAGCCGTTGATCTCGGTCCTCGAATCATTACAGGAACTCGAGAAGCTCGTCGACACCATCGAGCGACGTGGCATCAAGTTTGAAGAATACCTTGCCGCGCGTGATGAAAAATCCGGCGAAGTCCCGTCCTACGCCGTTCGCCTCAAGCAGAATGGGGTCGTCAGCTTCGAGTTTGCCCGCACCGACAAGGAATGGGCCAAGCTCTGTGACAAATACGACATCAGCCCTGATGAAGAGGTTGTACCCGAGGCCAAGAACGGGGACAACCCGAAGGCGATCGTCGCAAAGCCCCTGCCGCTTCCCGAGGCCAATAGTATCCAGTCGATGATCGAAGCGCTCGAGAAGAAAGGTTTCAACCTCGATCACTACGCCGCGCAGGAAAAGCCGCTCTTTGAACTGATGGAAGGGAACGTCACCGTCGCTGAGCCTGTGGACGGCGAAGCTTTGCCAGACGCAGCTTTGGCCAAGGTGGGTACTGCTCCAGCGAAAGCGAGCGCCAAAGCCGAAGCGAAGAAGCCCAAGGCGAAAGTCGAGGAGCGCCGATCCGAGATTCATTCCATTCCGCAGATTCTGGAGCAGATCAAGGAAATCGGCAAACGCGGTCTCACGATCCAGCGTTACAAAGGCTTGGGTGAAATGAATCCCGAACAGCTTTGGGAAACGACGATGGATCCCGAGCGGCGCAAGATGCTCAAGGTGGAATTGATGGATGTGGCCGCCACCGACACCATGTTCGACATTCTCATGGGTGACGAGGTTGCGCCCCGTCGGCAATTCATCGAGGACAACGCTTTGAACGTCCGGAACCTCGATATCTAAATCGCGCCGTGACGCCCGAGGCCCAAGATTTGATCAATTTGCGGCTCACACAAGCCAATGAGAGCCTGAACGAGGCGCGTTTGCTCATCGACCAAAGGATGTGCCGTGGCACGATGGACCGCGTGTATTTCTCGATGTTCTATTGCGCGTGCGCACTGCTGGCGACGAAGGAGTTTGGCCCGTCCCGGGACGGCAATGTCGCCGCGAAGTTTCAGCGTGAGTTCGTGAAGACGGGCCTGATCCCGCCGGAGTTCGGCGAGCGGTTCAAACACGCCACGCAGTTGCACCAGGACGCCGACTTTGGCGCCAATCCGCCGCCAAGTTGTGACCGGCTGAAAGAATTGATGGCGGATGCCGAGAGCTTTCTAACAACAACGAAGCTGTTTTTGGGGAAACAGTAGGATTTAACTATGTACGCTCAAAACGAAAAGGTCACGCCGGTCAACATCAGCGAGCAGATGCAGCAGGCCTACATCGATTACTCGATGTCGGTCATAGTCGGGCGTGCCCTGCCGGATGCGCGCGACGGCTTGAAACCCTCCAATCGACGCGTGCTCTACGCGATGCGTCAAATCGGCTTGTTGCATAACCGCTCCTACTCCAAGTGCGCCAAGGTTGTCGGTGAAGTGCTCGGCAAGTATCACCCGCACGGCGATGCCAGCGTTTACGACACGCTCGTCCGCATGGCGCAGGATTTTGCGATGCGTTATCCGCTCATCGACGGTCAGGGTAACTTCGGCTCGATCGATGGCGATCCCGCCGCAGCCTACCGCTATACCGAATGCCGCCTCAAGGAGATCGCGGAAGAATTGCTCGCCGACCTCGACAAGGACACGGTCAATTTTCAACCCAATTTTGACGAGAAGGAAGTGGAACCGGTTGTCCTACCCGCGCGCATCCCGAATCTCTTGGTCAACGGCAGCACGGGCATTGCGGTCGGTATGGCCACGAATATTCCGCCGCACAATCTCACCGAAATCATCGACGCCTGTTGCGCACTGATCGACAACCCGGAGACCGACGTCAAGGATGTGGCAAAATTCGTCAAGGGCGCCGATTTCCCGACGGGGGGTCTTATCTGTGGCAAGCAGGGCATCAAGGACTACCTGCTCACCGGCCGCGGCAGCCTTAAAATTCGTGGTCGCATCGGCGTCGAGGAGGTCAAGGGCGGTAAAGAGCGCCTGATCATTTCCGAGATCCCGTACAACGTCAACAAGGCCTCGCTCATCGAGCGCACCGCGCAACTCGTCAACGAGAAGAAGCTCGATGGCATCAGCGACATTCGTGACGAATCCAACAAGGACGGCATCCGCGTCGTCATCGAGTTGAAGCGCGACGCCATCCCGAAGGTCGTCATCAACAACCTCTATAAGCACACGCAACTCGAGGACAGCTTCGGCGTCATCATGCTTGCGATCGACCACGGTCGGCCGCGGATCATGAATATCAAGCAGATGATCGAGTGCTATATCGCACATCGCCGTGAAGTCATTACCCGGCGCACGAAGTTCGAATTGCAGAAGGCCGAGGAGCGCGCCCACATTCTCGAAGGTTTCCGCATCGCGCTCGATAATATCGACGCCGTCGTTAAGATCATCCGTAACGCCGACGACCGTGAGGACGCGAAGAAGAAATTGATCGACAAGTTCAAGCTGTCCGAGGTCCAGTGCAATGCGATCCTCGAGATGCGCCTCTACCAGCTCACCGGACTCGAACGCGACAAGATCGAGGAAGAGTACCTCGCGATCATCAAGAGTATCGAATACTTGAAGAGCCTGTTGGCCAGCGAGAAAAAGCTTATGGCCGTCGTGAAGACCGAGCTGCTCGAAGTCAAAGAGAAATATGGTGACGCGCGGCGCACCGACATTGTGGCTGACGAAGGCGAGATCAACATCGAAGACCTCATCGTCAATGAAGCTTGTATCGTCACCATCTCGCACCAGGGTTACATCAAGCGCACCGCTGTCAGCGCCTACCGCTCGCAACGTCGCGGTGGTAAGGGCGTGATGGGCATGGAACAACGCGAAGAGGACTTCATCGAACACCTCTTCACCTGCTCCACTCACGATTACATTATGTTCTTTACAGAGGAAGGACGTGTGTACGTCGAGAAAGTGTACGAGTTGCCCGAGATGGGACGCGCCGCGAAAGGCAAGAGCCTCGCGAATTTCCTCCAACTTCGTCCTGAGGAAAAAGTCTCCGCGCTTATTCGCGTCAAGGAGTTCACCGACAAACAGTATCTCTTCATGGCGACCAAGGTCGGGATCGTGAAGAAGACCAACCTGGGCGAATACGCCAATCCGCGCAAGGGTGGCGTCATCGGCATCAAGATCGAACAGGGCGACCGCCTGATCGGCGTGAAACTCACAAGCGGCAATAATGAAATCGTACTCGTCACGAAAGACGGCATGAGCATCCGATTCCACGAAGATGAAGCTCGCGACATGGGCCGCGCTTCCGTCGGCAACTGGGGCATCCGCCCGGAGAAGGGTGACTACGTTATTGGCGTTGAAATCGTCGATACGAATGCCACGCTCCTCGTCGCCGGCGAACACGGCATCGGCAAGCGCACCCCATTTGACGAATATCGCGTTCAGTCCCGCGGTGGTAAGGGCATCATCACCATGAAGACGACTGACAAGGTCGGCAGCGTGGTCGGTGCTCTTAGCGTCACCGACACCGATGAGATCATGCTCTCCACCTCTCAGGGCCAGACCGTCCGCACCAGTTGCAAGGACATCCGGATCGCGGGTAGAAATACCCAGGGCGTCAAACTCATCGACCTCAATCAGGGCGACAAACTGGTCGCCATCGCCCGCGTCATCAGCGAACAGCAGGAACAAGAAGCGGAATCAGCGGAAGCCGATAAGAGCAACAAGAAGTAGCCGGGGTTTCGTCATTCCGAGCTCGTCGAGGAATTCCCGTCGTGTTGTCCGTGGGAAGGCGGCCATCGCGTCGGCCGTCTTCCATTCTTGCCACATCCGCGTCATCCGCTTATCATTTATCTTTGCGGATGAGTCTCGCCGCCCGAGCTTCTCGACGAGAGGCGGCGAAACCCCGGGTTTGCCATGCCATCAAGCTTTGAAATAGTCATTCTCGGCGAAGACGACTATCAGAAGGAATACGAGAAGGCGTTCGCCAAGGTCGAATACACTTCCGCGCTCACCAAGGAGATGCACGAAGCTGAATTTGATCAGTTTGATGGTTCACTTCGACAGGCACTCTCCAAGCTCTGGAAAGACGATCCCCGCGGCAAGCAGCATGACTTTGAAGTTATGGACGATTGGGGTGGGACTTGGCACCATTGCGGTGGCATATATTCCGCACGCATCTGTTGCCCAGAGTACGTCCAGACTGTCATCCAGGTCATTTCCTCTCTCCCCAGTAAAGAACTGTGGACGTATCAAACTGCCTGCGAGTCCTCGGAAACCGGCGGTATCGAATTTGGCCAGTTCTTCATCCGCGACGGCAAGATGTATGTCCCCGACGATGGTAATAATTACGCAGGGTGTTTCGACACAGGAACAACAAAGTTCATTCAGCGGGCCAGTCCACTATCGATCCACGAGGCCGCTGAACGCGGCGATCTTGCCACCGTGCGAAAACAGATTGGTAATGACCACACGTTGATCGAAGCCAGAGGTCCCGTTGGTGTGACACCTCTGCGCTGCGCAGCCGGGGAAGGTCGAAGTGATGTCGTGAAGTTTCTCCTCACACGCGGGGCAAAAGTGAATGTTCGTGATGGTCTTGGTTGGTCGCCCCTCCACCTAGCCGCTGGTCGAAATGGCTCAAAAAAAATCGCTCGATTGTTGATGGATAGAGGAGCCGAAGTCGATGCGAAGAATAACCAAAGCGAGACCGCCTTACACAAGGCAGCTCTCCACAACCAAGCAGCTGTCGCGAACCTCTTGCTGGCACGCGGAGCTGATGTGAACGCCCGAGATGATTCAGGGCGAACGCCGATCTTCCTTGCCGCGTGGACAAATGCCAAGAGGGTGGCGGCAATCCTTCTCAAGAACGGATCACAGATTAACGTCAGAGATCATCGGGGCGTCACACCGCTCCATTGGGCGGCGAAGAATGGTAGTGGTGCCACGGCGGCACTATTCTTGGCGAGTGGTGCTCAGGTTAACGCTGCGGATGAGGATGGGATAACCCCTCTTTATGAAGCAAATCGTGAAGGTCGCATCGAACTGGTTCGTCTGCTCCTAGAATATGAAGCCGATGCCAACATGGGGACAACGGCAGGCGTTACGCCACTCCATATCGCAGCCCTCCACGGTAATGGCGCCCTCGCAGAACTCCTGCTCGCGCACCGTGCCAATGTCAATGCGCGAGCACGAGAAGGCTCGACTCCGCTGCATGATGCGGCACAGTATAATCACGTGGACGTTGGTGGAATCCTGATTGCCCATGGTGCAGATACCAACGCCAGAGACGAAAACGGAAAGTCGCCCCTTCAGGTGGCTCTCGAATCTGAATCCCATCGAGTTGCGGCGTTACTTTCCAACGGACAGACCGATTGATGCAGAGTCGAAATGTATGAAGTCACACCTGACACTTGTCACGACACAGGAGTGGACATCAGGCCAACACGGTGAAGGAACGCAGAGGTCGCAATGAAGTTTGTGAACTCGAAATGATCGTGTGATTTTTATTTGCGCCTTCCGCCAAAAAATTTGTCGAAAAAATTCTCTGGCTTTCGTTTCTTTGTGCTGGTGTAATTGCGCGCGCAGGTTCATGGTAGCGTGCAGTAGCTCTTCTCGGAGCGGAATGGGGGTGAGGTGGAATGGCAGCGAAGAAAAAAGGCAAGAAGAAGGGTGGCAAGAAGAAGAAGTAATGTTGGTTCCATATTTGCGGGCTTCACTGGTGGCGTCGAAACTTGGCGTCCCCGGTGATGCCCGCAAGACCACCTCCCCCTCCGAAGAAATCATTTGGTCCTTTCGCCGCTTTCCTTCACGTCTTCTTGGATTCTGCTAATATCCATCCGTGTCAGTATTCTTATTTTGGCTCGCACTGGTAACGCTCCTCTCGGTGTTGGCGACGGCCGTCGAGTTTGCCCATGGCAACCGTTCGTTGTCGCACCTGGGGTCTATCGCGCCATTTCAAGGCAGCAAGCCGCCGAAGGTTTCGATCGTCATCGCCGCCCGCAACGAAGTGCGCAAGATCGAGAAGGCATTGCAATCCATCCTCGCGCAGGACTACCCAAACCTTGAATTCATCGTCGTCGATGATCGTTCCACGGACGAAACCGGAACGATTCTCGACCGCCTGGCGAACAAGGACTCGCGCATATATGTCGTTCGCATTATGGAATTGCCCAAAGGCTGGCTCGGCAAGAATCACGCCCAGCATTTTGGGGCGGAACGCGCGACGGGCGACTTGATTCTCTTTACGGATGCCGATGTGGTGATGGAACGTTCGGTCATCAGCCGCGCTGTCAACTACCTGCACCACGAAGAACTCGACCACCTGGCCATCACACCGCACCTGCAAATGCCTGGCCTCTTGCTGGGCATGTTCGGCGGAGCGTTCGCTCTGTTCTTCGGTCTGTACGCCAAACCGTGGAAAGCGCGTGATCCAAAAAGCCCGCGGCATATCGGCATCGGCGCATTCAACCTCGTGCGTGCTGAAGCCTACCGCGCCATCGGCGGTCATCGGGCAATCGCGATGCGGCCGGACGATGACATGAAACTCGGCAAGCTGCTCAAGAAACACGGTTTCCATCAGGACGTCGTTCTTAGCGACGGGCTCATCACAGTTGAATGGTACAGTTCGGTGGGTGAATTGATTCGTGGCCTGGAAAAGAACACCTTCGCGGGCGTCGAATACAATCTTGCTATCGTCGTGGCTTCCAGCATCGCTCAACTCGTCGTGTTTGTCTGGCCGCTTGTGGCGTTGGTGATCACTAACGGCGCGACCTGGTGGCTGAACCTCGCGATCGTCGTCGCGCTCGCAGCGCTGTACATGGACAACGCGCATTGTCACGGGGCGAAACGCTGGCATTGCGTGGGCTTCCCGGTTACGGCATTGTTGTTTCAGTACATTATCTGGCGCGCCACGCTGAAAACGCTGTGGAACAATGGGATTGACTGGCGTGGTACGCATTATTCGTTGCCGGAACTTAAGGCCAACAAAATATGAGCATCAAAGCAGACTTCAAATCGCTGGGACGCGAGGAACTGGGCCAGCGCCTCCGCGACCTTGGCGAACCGGCGTATCGCGCCGACCAGATTCTGCAATGGGTCTATGAGAAACGGGCCGAGTCGTTCGCGGGGATGAGCAACCTGTCCGCCCCTTTGCGGCAAAAGCTGGCCGACAGCTTTACCTTGGACGCCGTGCACGCGCTCAAGACGCGAAATGCCACCGACACGACGGAAAAATTCCTCTTTCAACTCCGCGACCACTCGCTCATCGAAACCGTACTGATTCCCGCCACCCCCGGGTTGACCAGCAGCAGCGACCGCCACACCGTCTGCGTTTCCACACAGGTCGGCTGCGCGTACGGCTGTAAGTTCTGCGCGAGCGGCCTTGACGGCATCAAGCGCAACCTCACAGCCGCCGAGATCGTAGATCAGGTCTTGCAGGTCCAAAAGCTCAGCGGCGAAAAGGTCAACAACATCGTCGTCATGGGCATGGGCGAACCGCTGGCCAATTACGACAACCTGATGCGTGCGTTACGGATCATCAACGCGCCGTGGGGCCTCGGCGTCGGCGCGCGAAAGATCACGGTGTCCACCGTCGGTCTCGTGCCGCAGATCAAAAAGCTCGCCGACGAACCGATGCAGCTTCGCCTCGCTGTCTCGCTGCATGGTGCGACTGATGAAGTCCGCGAGAAGATCATGCCCGTGAACAAGAAATATCCACTGAAAGAACTCCTCGACGCCTGCGACTACTACGTGAATACGAAGAAGCGCATGATGACATTCGAGTACATCCTCATCGAAGGCGTAAACGATTCCCTCGAGCAGGCGCACAAACTCGGCGCTGCCGCCCGTCGCCTGCGCGCCAAGGTCAACCTCATCCCCTGCAACCCCGTCGAGGGCCTCCTCTGGAAGCGACCCGACCGCGACCGCTGCAAGATGTTCCAGCACACGCTGCAAACGCACGGCATCACGAGCACCCTCCGCCTGGAGAAAGGCACCGACATCAACGCCGCCTGCGGCCAGTTGCGCCTGCAGCATGAGCAGGGCGTTAAGACTACTCGGCATGACGAGCACGACGGTTGACCTTTCATGTAACCTTCCCCGCCCTTGCCGCGTCTTGTACTGGTGAAAGGGGTACAAGAAAATGAAGGCACATACAAAAGCATTGATCGCCGCGGGCGCGGTCGCCGTAGCTACAGTGGGCGGCTTCTTCGCGTTCCTCGCGCACGCGGACACCACCAACGACGTGGGCCTCAGCAAGGGTCGTTTCGCACGAAGACTCGCGCAGCTTGGCGTGACGTCCGACCAGGAAGCGGAAGTGAAGACCATCCTCCACAAATACCAGCCAACTGTCGGGCCGCTGATCGAACAGGTCGTGGCCGAGCGGCGCGCATTGCGTGACGCCATCCGCGCGGAGACCATCGATGAGACCGCGATCCGCGCGCAGGCCGCGAAAGTCGCCTCGCTGGAGGCCGACCTGGCGGTGCAGCGCGCCCATGTTTCGCACGACATCCGCGCCGTGCTCACGCCGGGCCAACTGCAAAAACTCAAGGACATGCAGGTCAATGTTGACGCGCGCATTGATGGATTCCTTCATCGAGTTGCCAATCGCATCGCGGCAGATTAATAATGGTCGCGCGATGAGCGCCGCCATCGATGAACCGACGGACAAACTCCTCATTCAGTCCACCCTCGCGGGCGACGATGAGGCGTTCGCGGAGTTGGTGCGGCGGCACAAGCGCAAGGTCTTCGGCATCGCGGCCCGCTTTGCGCGCAACGACCACGAACTCGACGATATTTGCCAGGAGATCTTCGTGAAAGCGTATCAGAAGTTGAACAGCTTCCGCGGTGAGGCCCCGTTCGAGCACTGGGTCTCGCGCATCGCCGTGCACGCCTGTTACGATTTCCTGCGCAAGACCCGGCGTGACCGGGAGAACGTGTCCCTCGACGGAATCGAGATCGGAGTGCGGGACAATGTCAGCGCCCGTGACGCGGCCGAGGTCCTGCAATGGGCGATGGCCCGGCTCTCGGCGGACGAACGACTGGTGATTACGCTGCTGGAGCTAGAGGAAAGGTCCGTGCGCGATACGGCGGAGCTGACGGGTTGGAGCGAGTCGAACGTAAAGGTGCGCGCGTTTCGCGCGCGTCAGGCCCTGAAAAAGATTCTAGAGGCAAGCCATGAACGATGACCAACTGAATAAACTGTTCGCCGCCGCGCGCGGGGTCAAACCTGACACGTCGCGCGCCGAGTACGGCTTTGAGACGCGCTTGATGGCCCACTTGCGCACGGAACGGGAACAGGCCGTGCCGTGGTATGCGTTCGCTTGGAAACTGGTTCCCGCATTCGCCGCCATCGTCGTGGCGCTCGGGGTGTGGACATATGCCGGTTCTAACATCACCGACCTCCAAAGCGCGATCGCCGGCGATCACGAAGAAAATGCCCTGGCGACCTATGTGACAGGAGGATCACAATGAAGAACTGGAAAGCAATCGTCGGCGTCATTGTGGTCTTCGTGCTGGGTGGATTGGCCGGGAGCATCACCACTATCGCCGTGGTCCGCCACCGCCTTGTGCACGGGCATGGCGACCAAATGATGGCCGATATGATCGTCCGCCGGCTGAGCTGGGAACTGCGGCTGGACCGCGACCAGCGTGTCCAGTTGCGCACCATCGTCGCCGAGGGCCAGCAGGAGATGAAAGTCGTTCGCAAACAGATCCAACCCCAGGTGGAAGACATTCTCACCCGCTCCGAAGCCAAAGTGCGCGTCGTGCTTCGGCCCGACCAGCAGGAAAAATTCGACAAACTGATTGCGGAGCGCAAGGCGCGGTGGGCACAATCGAAGGATGGCTGAGCGGTTCGAGTTTTTTGAGCACACGGCGGACATCGGCGCCCACATTTATGGCGGAACGCTGGAAGAATTGTTCCGCAATGCCGCCGCGGCGCTTTTCGAGGCGTTCGGGTCGCTGCAGAAATCGGGAACTGCCGGCCAACGATCCGTGGACCTAAAAGCTGGTTCACCGGAGGACCTCCTGCACGATTGGCTCTCGGAATTGCTCTACGAAGTGGAATCCAACCACGTCCTCTACGATGATTTTGAATTCCTTCATCTCAATTCCCAGGGTTTGAAAGCCATGCTGCGTGGCGGGCCCATCGACTTCACCCGCTCGCAGACCACCGAAGAAATCAAAGCCGTCACCTACCACCAATTGCGCGTCGAGCAACTGCCCAACACCTCTTGGCGCGCCACCGTGATCTTCGACGTCTGAGTGTGCTTGTTTTTCCCTTGCGCAGCGTCTCGTGTCTGTTACTACTCTCAACTAGATGTTGGTTTTTCGTCCCAAATTATTTGACGCGCTACACGGCTACAATCGCGCCACCTTTTTGTCCGACCTCGCGGCGGGCGTGACTGTCGGCGTGGTGGCGCTGCCGCTGGCTATCGGATTTGCCATCGCTTCCGGCGTCGAGCCATCGCGTGGATTGTGGACGGCGATCATCGCCGGTTTTGTTATTTCCGCGCTCGGCGGCAGCCTTGTGCAGGTGGGCGGGCCGACGGGCGCGTTTGTGCCGATCCTCTTTGCGATCGTGGCCAGGTACGGTTACGACGGGCTGGTGGTGGCAACGATCATGGCGGGCGTCATGCTGGTGGCGATGGGCGCGCTCAAGCTCGGCAACCTGATCAAATTTATCCCCTACCCCGTCACGTCCGGCTTCACCAGCGGGATCGCCGTGATCGTCTTCGTCGGCCAACTCAAGGAGTTCCTCGGATTGACGGTGAAGATGCCCGCGCACACACCCGAGCAAGTCTCGGCCATCGCCCAAAACCTCGCACAGACGCAGTGGCCCGCGGTGGGGCTCGGCGTGCTGGCGCTGGCGATCCTGATGCTCTGGCCGAAGGCGTGGCGCCGCGTGCCCGCCTCGATTGTGGCGGTCGTTGTGACGACCGTACTGGTCGCGGTTTTTCAAATCGATGTTCCGACCATCGGTTCGAAATTCGGCGGCATCCCGCGCGGCCTCCCGAACATTTCCTTCCCGAAACTCAACTTTCTGGAGGTGCAGGAACTAATGATTCCGGCGTTGACGATCACGATGCTGGGCGCGATCGAGTCGCTCCTGTCAGCGATTGTGGCCGACGGCATGATCGAATCGCGCCACGATTCCAACCAGGAATTGATGGGACAAGGGGTCGCCAATGTGCTCTGCCCGTTTTTTGGCGGCATCTCGGCGACCGGCGCGATCGCGCGCACCGCCACGAACATCCGCAGCGGCGCGAAAACGCCCGTGGCCGGCATGATCCATTCCATTACCTTGCTGCTCATCGTCCTGATCGCCGCGCCACTGGCGAAATCCATTCCGCTGACCGCCCTGAGCGCGGTGCTGTTGGTGGTCGCCTATCGCATGGGCGAATGGGAAAACTTCCCCGAATTATGGCGCGGGCCGAAGAGCGATTTCATGGTGCTGGTGGTGACGTTCGGGTTGACGGTGGTTTTCGATCTCACGATTGCTGTCGGCGTGGGGCTGACGATGGCGGGTGCCCTGTTCGTCAAGCGCATGGAGGAGATCACGCAGATCCGGCTCGTTACCGCCGACAGCGAACTGGACGTCGGCGGTGGCTCCATTCGGGACAAAGAAATTCCCAAAGGCGTGCTCGTCTATCGGATCGAGGGCCCGTTCTTCTTTGGCGCCGCAGAGAAACTCGAGGCCGCCCTGGAACGATACTCGACCGTGCCGCGCGTCGTAATCTTCCGCATGCGCACCGTGCCGGCGGTCGACGCGACGGGTTTGCACGCCCTCGAGGTCATGCTCGACAAGTTCCATCGCAAGCGCACGCAACTGATCCTGAGTGGCGTCCAACCGCAGCCGATGAAAGTGCTCTTCAATGCCGGGTTCATCGACAAGATCGGCCTGGACAACGTCTGCGCCAACATCGACGCGGCGTTGGCCCGGGCGGGCCGGCTTGTGGAAGGTACTTCTCAGGAAGGGAAAGCCGCGCCGTAGAACGCGGTTCAGTGGTCGTCAATACACGTCGTCGATCTGGTCCTTGCCGTCTTGCTGGGTCGGGATCTCAATGCCCTTGATGTCGCCACCTTTTCCCTCGTCTTCCTTGTGGGCGTAGTAGTATCCGCGGGAGTAGTAGCTGTAGTAGTAGGGATAATAGTGATAGTAGCCAACGCGACCGGGTTCGAGGTTGTTCAGGACAAAGCCGAATACCTTGGCGCCACGGCTGACCGCCGTCATCTTCGCCACCCGGACGTAGCGCCGTGACGTGCGGCCCGCCCAAATGATGAAGAGCACTCCGTCCACAGCCGATCCGAGGATGGCGCTGTCGGCGATGCCCATGACGGGCGGACAATCCACGACCACGCGGTCGTAGTGCTTGTACGCCCAGTCCAGGAACTCCTTCAAGCGCCAGCCAAGGAGCAGTTCCGCCGGGTTGGCAGGATAGGCGCCACAGGTGATGACGTCGAGCTTGGCGACGTCGCCGCGTTTGATCACCTGCTCCGCTGTCGCCTCGCCCAGCAGGATGTCGGCGAGACCCTTGTCCTTCTCGAAGCCGAAATACTTGTGGATTTCGCCGCGGCGCAGGTCGGCATCGATAAGCAACACGCGGTCCTCCACCTGGGAAAAGCCGATGGCGAGATTCACGCACGTGGTCGTCTTGCCCTCGCGCGGGACAGCGCTGGTCACGAGCATCGAGCGCAGCTTCTCGCGCGGTGTGGAAAAGATGATGGCGGAACGCACCACCCGATAGGATTCCGCCACGCCGCCCTGTTGCTTCAGCTTGTCGAGGCGATGTACGCTGAGGTCATCGGGGTTCCACTGTGCTGCCGGGATCATCCCGAGGAATGGCAGTTGCAGGTCCCGCTCCACCTCCTCCGCCAGCTTGATCGAATCGTCGATGTACTCAAAGAAAAACGCGATGGCCAAACCGAAACCCAATCCCAAAAATGCCGCAATCAACAACCCCCTGACCTTCTTGGGATAGACAGGCTCGCCTTCAAGGATGGCGGGCTCCGAGACGGAAATGGTGCGGGCGTTAAAGCCTTGTGACGCATCGATCTTCATCAATTGGTTCAGCAGGGCGTTATAGAGGGACCGGGTTCTTTCGACGTCGTCATGGATGGTTTGGCCCAGCAGCACGGATTTGCTCCGCTCCATGCCCTCCTTCTTGGCGTCCTCCAGGCCCTTCTCCGCGTATTGAACCTGGGCCTCCAGGGAACTGATTCTCGCATTCTGGATGTCACGCGCGAGCTTCATCTGAAACCGGATATTCTGGTTTACATCGTCCAACTCCTGTTGCGCAGTGACTACGGCGGGGTGCCGACCCTTGAGGGTCCTCGACAAATCCTGGATTTTCACCTCGAGACCGGCTCGCCGCTGCTCGAGATCTACCAAGGTGTGCACCAGGACCTGATCCGAGGTAGCCGCGGCAACCGAGGCAATGGACTGCGCCAGGCTCGCGTCGCCGGAGTTTCTCCTGGCATCAAGCGTGAGATTGCCCACGGAGGCCAGGAGGGAATCCGCGTTGGTGGTCGCATCTGATGGAAATTTCGCGGCCGGCTCGACGCCGTCTCCAGTGCCTGTCAACATCCCGAGTGAGTTGGTGCCGTCCGCTTCCGCAAGCAACCCCCCCGGTGGCAGCGCCACGCTGCCGGCCAGATTGGTCTCGGCGGATATTCCGTGGGCTGCCGAATATTGCTGGGACTGCTGGGATTGGTCCAGGAGCGCTATCGCGGCCGCCGCATTATCCTTATCGAGGGCATTGGCCACCGCCTTTGCCCGGGCCAGTTGTTCCTTGAGCGACGCAAAATCCGCGAGGTTCATGTAGAACGAGCGCCACCAGACACCTTCGGTCCCTTGCATCTGCGGCAAGTCGTGCTCCTTCGCGTACTCAACATATCGCTCCTGGGTTCCCTTCAATTCCTGCCCCAGCCGGTTGATCTCACGCGTCAACATTAGTAGCGCCGACTCTGAACTCTGGGAGCGCTGCTCGTCACGGTATCGGAGGTATTCCTCGCAAAGCGCGTTAGCGAAGTCCTTCGCGAAATCCGTGGATGGACTGTCGACCGTGACCTGTAGAATGGAGGAACCGCGGACGACCTGGACCTTCAGATCGAACAGATTCTCATGGATTTCCTCGGTCGTCTTCCGCAACCGTTGCTGGACGCGCCGCAACATGGTCTGGCCCGTGAGGATGTCGATCTCGGTTGCGTAGAAACGGCTCTCGTCCTCGCGGAGCACTTCGGAAACTGGCAGCGACCCGCCGGCGTTGGTGACGCGCATTTTCGCGTTGGCCTGGTAAATCGGCTGGCGCGTGAACAGAAAGGCGGTGGTGCCGGCCATGCTGAGCAAAAAACAAATCAGGACGAGCCATTTCCGCTTGAGCAGGACAACGATGTACTCCTTGATGTCGACGCTCTCGGACCGGTGCTCCCCGCTGTTCTGGCTTCCGCCGCTCTGGTTGATCATAGACAATTCCGCGCCCCGACTAAAAGTTGATCAGTTTTTCGGGTACGATGATCCAGTCCCCGTTTTGCACTGAAATGTCCTTTTCAAATTCGCCCCGCTTCATGATTCGATCCACGTCGACATACGTGATGGACTTCCTGCCCGCTTCATTATAACGGATCAATTGCACCTTTCCGCCGTTCGCGAAAGTTGCAAAATTCCCCGCAGCGATGATCGCCTTGGTCACGGTAAACCTTTCGTCCTTTGGCAGCAGTAGCGGCCCGGGCCGGTTCACGTTGCCGATCACGTAAATCACCCCGCCCCCGGCGCCAAGGGGTACCGCCTCGACCGCGACGGTCACCGTCGCCTTTTGAAAATAGTCCTTCTCCAAACTCTCACGGATTTTCTGCGCCACTTCATCTGGCGTGAGGCCTTCCACTACGATCCGTCCGAGCGGCGGATAGTCGATCGCCCCGCTGGTCGGAACCAAATACGCGCGATTCAGGCTGCGATCCTCGTCCACAGTCACGCTGATGGTCACCCCGGGCACAATCACTCTGGGTTTGGAATTTGTCGCAGTCGTTGCATTCGTTCCCGCGCTACTGTAGGCTGTGTCCTTGGTGGCAGAGGCGAATTTCTCAGGAGACAAGTCCTGTATGGATTGGATAGACTGGCACCCGGCGAACAAAAGACAAAAAGCGGCAACCGTGAAAACCCATTTCATCAGCCTACAATCATATCGGCGGCCTCCGGCTCCGTCAAGCGGACGCCCCGCAGCTTTTTCATTGGCAACCATAGTCACAAAACCAGAAACTCCTTGACTACAAATGATTTCGACACAAAACCACCATCAACAACTCAAAGCCCTTCTCTCCCAAAGCGACTGGGACAACGCACAAGCCTTGTGGCTCGAATTAGCAGAGCAATTCCCTGACCAACCCGAGTTTTTGCTCCTGCTTGTGAAAGAATTTGCCGACGCCGGCCAGCCCGCACTGGCCGCAGAGCTGGCTTCGCTCATAGCTGGGAATATCAAGGCTGCTGGCAAGCATCATGAATGGTTGTATGCCCTTAAGCTGCAGACAGAAGCGCATCCAACCGATAAGCACCTTCGCGCCGAGATCACCGAGGCGCTCACCGAGATCCATGAAAAGGATGCGCGTCTCAAGACGATCCTCACGGTTACCGAGCTTGATCAAAATCGTACACCTCTTCCGGCAGCACTGGCCAGAATCGACACACTGTTGGCTCTCCAACCAGATGCCTTTTGCCAGCATAAGAGTTGGGGATTTGGCCGCGTCAAATCCTTCGATACCACGTTGGGTCAGATCGTCGTCGGTTTTGCGCACAATCCCTCCCATTCAATGCAGCTTGCGTATGCCGCTACGAGCCTCACACCTGTAAGCCAGGAGCATGTTGAAGTCCGCAAGATAATTGACCCGGAGGGTCTCAAGCGACTCAGCACCGAAGACCCCGTCGCTTTGCTTCGCCTCGCGCTCCTCAGTCTCAATCGCTCCGCCATTGCCGACCGCATCGAATCCATGCTCTCGGGCTCGGTTGTCCCCGCGGATCAGTGGAAGAAGTGGTGGGACAATGTCCGCAAGCTGGCAAAGAAGGATCCGCATTTCGAGCTTCCCCTGAAAAAGACTGACCCGATCGTGCTGCGGACAGCGCCGGTTTCGCAACAGGATGAAATCCTAGAAGCGTTCCGAGATGCCAAAGGCCTCATCCAAAGGACCGCTGTCGCGCGTGAATTTCTCAAGCGTATCGATGAAATGGACAACGCCGATCTCCTGATCCAAGAGTTCCAGGACGCGCTGCTGGATGCGCTCAATAAAACGCCGGTGAGTCGCCAGCCCGAGCGCATCGAAGCCGCCGTCGTCCTCGAACAACTCGGTCGCCGCCGGCAAACTGCCGTGGAAGATGCCGGCGCTTTTCTCACCAACCTGCTCGCGGGGATCCACAATCTGTCGGCGCTGCTCGACGACTTGAGCACGTCCGCGCAGAAACGTGTGCTCGCGGTCCTCAAGACCTCCGCGCCCGACCGCCTGTTCCGCGAGCTTAATCGGTTCTCCACAAAAGTCCTCGACGAAATTCCCGATCTGTTGGGCCAAAATGCCGGCGCAATTAAACAATGGGTGCATAATCAAACTGCGGGCGCGGAGCTGTTGTGCTGGATTTGCCGTAATGTCTCAACACCGGCTTCCCGCAAGGCCTGGCCCTGGCTCGATGATTTTCAGACTCCCGAGCTTTTGCTGGCCGTTGTGGAAGCCATTGAGTCGGCACCAACCAAGTCCGCCAATAAGAAGCTTCGTGATGTGCTCTTCGAGGAGGGCGAATTGGTGGCCGATCTCCTCGCCGCAGCTGACACCGAAACGGTGCGCAACCTGACGCGCCTGATCTTGTCCAGCGGCGCAATCGAGGAACTCGACCGTCGTTCGCTCATGGCGCGCATCGTCAAGGAACACCCATTCGTGCAGGAATTCCTCATCTCGAAGACCGTCAAGGAGCAACCGATTGTCGTCTCGTGGGCCAGTTACCACAAACGCATGGCCGAACTCGAGGATATCGTGCAGAAGAGGATTCCGGCGAACAGCAAGGAAATCGGTCTCGCCCGCAGCTATGGGGACCTGCGCGAGAATTTTGAGTTCAAGGCTGCCAAGGACACGCAAAAACTCCTGATGCGCCGCCGCGCCGAACTCGAAAGTCTCCTCTCGCGTGCGCAGGCCACCGACTTCGCCGACGTCAAGACCGATCTCGTCAGCATCGGAACCAGCGTCACCGTTACCGACCTCGGTGCCAAGCAATCGCTCACCTATCACATCCTCGGCGCGTGGGACAGCGACCCCGCCCGCGGCATCATCAGTTACCCCGCCGCTCTCGCCCAGGCCCTGCTCAACAAACACGCCGGCGACACCATCGAATGGAAAGGCGACGCCGGCCCGCAGACATTCCGCGTCGACCGGATCGAGAAAGCGCCCGCGGAGATTTTGAACGCACTATAACAACAGACTGACTGTATCTTTTCACGGCAACCAGCGAGCCGCAAGGTGGGGGTCGAGCGCGTCGGATGATTTTGGCGGAAGTTTCGTGACAGCTTCACGCAGTCTTGGTGCGAATTCACTGCGGGCGAGTAGTACCGACGTGTCATCGGCCCGGATTACTTCGTACCCATGCGCGCGCAGGTCCGCGGGCGAAAGCTGTGTCGTACGTAACTCCAGGATGATGAAATCCACACGGTATTCTCGCAGAAGCCGGTCCCAGTCCGTGCCGGTCCTGTGGAAAAATCTTTGGTTCATCTCAAAGGTCGCGTCCGGGTATGTTTCCTCGTACCGCCCATCCATCGAGACTTTGATCCGGGGTGCCAGCCGCCATGAAGCATAGCTGCCCCAGCGAAACGGCACCGCAAGATTTCCTTTCACCGCGGCTTGGTCGAGCGCCGCGACCGCGCCGACCGGATAGAAACTCAGTGGCACAATGGGTTGCAACGAAGCCTGTGGCAGGAATTCTATCGCCACGAAGATCGCCAGGACGACATGGATCGCCAGAACCGTGACGAGTGGCACCCGCCGACACCAACGCTCGGCATATGGTCCGAGATACACAAGGACCGTCAATCCAAAAAACGGCGCGTGGCGTCGATGCAGCCATGCCGCAATGGCCGTCAGCGCCAGCATTGTCAATCCCAACGCGGTGCGTTGTTTCCATTCCCCGACAATCGCCACGAGCGCGATAACGAACAGAATGCGGAATCCGAAATAGGGATCACCGCCCCAGAAGGGCATCGGGCCCCACTCGGTGATGTCCATTCGCGGATGTAGCCAGGCGGGCACGAGATACGTCCAGTAATGGACTCCATACGGATTGATGCACGTGACGGTAGCGGCGGCCAACAATGTGAGGAGCATCGTGCGCGTCCGCACCGACGCCGCGTAGACGCCCATCGCAATGAGCCCGACCACGAATCCGCCGTGCACATTCGCCCACACGAGCACCAGGGGCGGTATGACGAATGCCAGCCACTGTCGCCCAGTGCGCATTTCTTCGAGGCACAACAACGTCAGCGCAAAGAACAGATACGTCAGCGCGTGGCTACGTATCACGGTCACATAGCCGGGTAACACGGTCACCGCGCAGGGAATCGCCAGCAGCAACAGCGTGGACCAACCGGTTCCGCTGCGTCGCGCAGCAAACAGGCACAAAAGAATTGCCGCGCACGCCGTAGTGATCTTCAGCAGCATAAGGGACACGGGACCAAACGTATTGAGCAGCCAGGAGAAAATAACGCCTGCGCCCCATTCGTGATCGATCCATTCGGGCAGGGTCGGCGTGAACGCGAACACATCGTGGCGCATCAGGCTGCCGGTTCGCCACACACGCGCGCCCACGGCCAGCCGCGCCCACAAATCTCCGTCGACGATGCGGTGATACGCTAGCACGACCGCGAACGCGAACCCGCCCACGATCAGCGTGGCCAGCGCCCGCTGTTTGTCGCTGCGCATGCGGCGTACTCTGAAATGCGCCCGTGATTGTGTCGAGTGCAAAAGCAGTTTATAAATGCCGCGATGCGCATCGTGGTCACGGGTCTGGTCGGGCAATACGCTTTCGGCGGCGTAGCGTGGGATTATTTGCAGTATGTCGAGGGTTTCCGCCAGTTGGGGCACGACGTCTATTATCTCGAAGACACGGAAATGTGGCCGTACGACCCGATCAAGGACACAATCTCCGCCGATGCCAGCTACAACGTTAACTATCTTCGTGGTGTCATGGAGAAACTCGGGCTAGCCGACCGCTGGATTTACCGCAGCGCGCCCGACGCGAGCTATCACGGCCAGACCGAAGCGGCCGCCAAGGAGATTTGCGCGACGGCGGATCTCTATTTGAACGTCTCCGGCTGCGGCTGGCTGCGACCCGAGTATTTGTCGATTCCGTGCAAAGTTTTTCTCGACTCCGACCCGATGTTCACCCAGGTCGCGCTTGTGCTAGGCAAGCAGGATGTGATCGATCGAATCCGCGCCCATAACAAACATTTCACGTTTGCCGAGAATATTGGCGCCACGGACTGCCGCATCCCCACGACTGGTTTCGATTGGATTCCCACACGCCAACCTATCGTGCTCGGCTGGTGGGAGCTTCCTGCGGAGCCGCCACGGGATGTGTTCACGACGGTGATGAACTGGGTCTCCTACAAAAGCTGCGAGTATAGCGGCGAAACATGGGGACAAAAGGACGTCGAATTCCTAAAGTTCGCCGATCTGCCGGGGCGAACTCCCCAGAAGTTTGAGATCGCGATGGGCATGGGTCCGGGCATGAAACGCCCAACCGCGATGCTGCAACAGAAGGGCTGGCAGATCATCGAACCCGCCGAGCATTTGCCAGATCCCTGGACGTATCGGGAGTACCTGCGCCGCTCGAAGGGCGAATGGAGCGTCGCGAAGGAGGGCTACGTCAAATCCCGTAGCGGCTGGTTCAGTTGCCGCAGTGCGTGTTACCTTGCGCTGGGCCGCCCCTGCGTATTGCAAGACACTGGTTGGAGCAACATTTATCCGACCGGCCATGGACTTTTCGCCTACCAAACCATCGACGAAGCGCTCGCGGGTGTCGAGGCGGTCAGCGCCGACTACGCTGCGCATTCTCGCGCCGCGCGTGAGTTGGCTGGACAGATGTTCGACGCACGGAACGTTCTGGCCGACCTCATCACCAGGGCGGGCGCGTGAGCCGCCCCCTCGCCATCGTTGCCGGCTATCTGGTGCGCTATCCGCTGGGTGGTCATATTCTTTCACAACTCCATTTCCTGGCAGGACTGCAGCGGCTCGGCTATGAAGTTGTGTTCGTCGAACATTATGGTTGGTCGCACTCCTGTTACGATCCGCGCACCAACGCAATGACTGACGACCCAGCGTACGGCCTCGCGCAAACGCAACGTGTTCTCGACACGCTGGGGTTGCGCCATTGGAGTTTTGTGGATGCACATGGCATTTGGCACGGTCAACCGCGCGAACAAATCCTGCAATGGTGTCGCGAGGCCGAAGTGCTGGTAAGCCTCGCGTCGGTCACCTGGTTGGAAGAGTTTCGTGAGACCCGCAACCGCATCTTCATCGATACCGACCCTGGATTTACCCAATTCGGCATGTCCCGGACGCCGACGCCATCCTGCGGCGGATTTGCCTCGCCATACGATTTCCATTGGCATTTCACGTTTGGCGAGCGCATCGGCAAACCGGATTGCCCGATTCCCAGCCACGGCCTCACGTGGCGACCGACGCGGCAACCGATCGCGCTGGAATTGCTCCCGACACGGTTCACGCCCGACGCCAAGTGGTTCACGACCGTCATGAGCTGGAGCGCACGGAAGCCAATGATATACCAGGGCGTCGAGTACGGGCAAAAGAACGTCGAGTTCCTCCGCTTCATTGACCTGCCGAAACGTCTTGGTCCGATTTTTGAGGTTGCGCTGGCTGGTCCCAACGCGCCGCGAACGGAAATCGCCTCCGCCGGTTGGCGAATCGCCGACCCGTTGCAAGTCACAGCCACGCCCCGCAGTTACTGCGAGTATATCGCCGGGTCGCGCGGCGAATTCAGCGTGGCGGTCAACCTTGAGGTGAAGTCAAAAAGCGGCTGGTTCAGCGACCGTACTGCGGCTTATCTTGCTTCGGGCAAACCCGTAATCGTACAGGACACCGGTTTCAGCGAATTCCTGCCGTGTGGCGAGGGACTCTTCGCTTTCCGAACGGCGGATGACGTCGTGGCTGCCGTCGAGGAAATCGAAAAGGATTACGAGCGCAACTGCCGGGCGGCGCGGCGGATTGCCGAAGAGTATTTCGATTCGGACAAAGTGCTGCGGGCGATGTTGCAGGCGTGCGACCTGCCGGTGCCACGCTAATCGGGTTTAACGAACTTCTTTGGTGCGTTGAGTTTGATTAATTTCAGGTCCTGGGCGCAAAGATCCAGCACGGCGGTTGCCAGCCGCACCGTGCGGCGCGTGCGCAGATGAAGGTAGCTCACCCAGAGACCGATCAGCACCAGCGGCAGGGCCGTCAACCCCCACAGCATCAACAGCGGGACTTGCGACGATGGCAAGGCCAGTGACCACCACAATCGTGAGGAGAGACACATCCCGACCACCACACCAAAGAACGACATTTTCCCGAGCAATGTCCAGCCGCCTTCGAGACGCGCTCGCAACAGACGCTTCTCGCCGCCATGGTTCTCTGACACAGTCTTCACGAGCACCTTGCTGAAACGGTCCCCGTAGATGGTCACATCAAATTCATCCCAACCGCAATCGGCGCGCGACTGCCATTGGTCGCGGTCGAGCACTTCCAGCAGCGCTTCGAGGAATGTGAAGCGCTCGATGCTCTTTTCGTTCCAATAATTGAGCGTATGCATGGAACCCAGTCCTTCCTGTTGCGCCGCCAGGGCGCGCACAGTTTCGCGCGCTGCAACCGGCGTCTCGGAGCGGCGCAACCGCCGCCCGTATCTCTGCCACCCACGCACAATCGGCTGCGAGAGATACAAGATCGCCACCAGCGGACGCGACCACCAGCGCATCTGCCACGGTGGCAACTCGACGCGCACCGCCGCGGCCGTTGCCATGGCCAGGCTCGCGAGCACCGTCAACACAGGCAACGGCCACAAGGCCGGCCAGACTGTTGCGAGCAGAAACGCGCCCACTGTAAATAAGACATGCCACTCCAGGCTTGTTAAAAGCGTCAGCAGGCCGCTGGGTTCGGGCGTGTACAACGTCTGAAAAAGCGCACTCCCAAAGGTGCCGTGATAGATCACGAATTTGCCGAAGAACCCGGCGATCTTCGACGGACTGTAAATGCGCCCGCGCCAGCGCATCCCGCCGAGGCTGTTGAAGTACTCCGGGTGCTTGCGCCGCAACAGCGACTCCGCGATACCGTAACCGCGCTGCTGCTTCAGGTAGGCCTGGATGGTGTTGCGACGGTAGTGCCAGACAAAACCCGCGTGGGAAAAGGCGATCTTGCGGCCGCGCTGGAGCAGGCGCCAGCAAATGTCCACGTCGTCGCCCGCCGCGCGAAACTGGGCATCGAACCCGTGTGTCTCCTCGAGAGCCCACCTCCAAAAGGCCATGTTACAGCCCGGGATGTGCTCCGCGTTGCGGTCGTCGAGCATCACATGCGCCGGGCCGCCCGGCGAAACCGCGACACAGCCGGCGATGGGACTGTCTTCAGGCGGCGGAAAATTGTGGCCACCGATCGCGCTGGCGTCGGTCTTGAGCAAATCCCCGACAAGATAGTACAGCCAGTCTTCATCGGCGCGACAATCACTATCGGTGAACGCGACAATTTCACCCGTGGCGGCGTGGATGCCGGCGTTGCGCGCGGCGCTCAACCCCATGTTCGGCTGGTGGATTGCGCGCACGGTCGGGTAGTGGGCCACGACGCGCGCCGTGTCGTCCGTCGAACCATCGTCCACAAGGACGATCTCGTAATTCGGGTAATTAAGGTGGGTGAGCGAATCGAGGCACGACGGCAGGGTGCGCGCACCGTTGTAGCTCGCCACCACGATACTCACCTTCGGGTATTGCGGCAGCGGGAAATGCGGGGCGCGTTTGTACCGTTCAGCCACGACGTGAAACGCTCCGCGCGGTTTTCGATCCCGCGTCGTCAGCCCGAAAAACCAATTCTCAATTTGATGGCCGCCGGTGTGCCAGTCGTCCGTGAACGCGAAGAGAAACATGCCCGCCAGGCCGGCCCGAAAGGCGATCTCGATATGGCCGCCAAGAATCTGCGCCTTGGTCTCTTCGCCTTCCCGCTGGGAGTCGACGCCAAACTCGGCCAGCAGCAGCGGTTTGTCACCCGCGATGTTCTGCAAGCGGTCAAGGTAGTTCGCAAAGGGGCGCGGTTCATGGAGATAGACGTTGAAGCTGACGAAATCGAGGCTGGCCGGTTGTAAAAACTCCGTCGTGGGAAAATTAACGAAGGTGACGAGCCGTTGCGGATCCACCTCCTTGACGATGGCGGCGAGTCCATCGATGAAGTGCGCAATGCGCTTCGCGCCGTACCAGCGGGCGATGTCCGGCGGGATTTCGTTGGCCAGTGTGAGTGCGAACACGGCGGGATGGCCCTTCAGCGCCTCCGCCGCCCGGCGCGTCGCGTCCCGCGCGAACTGGATCGTCTCGCGATCCTCCAGGAAGCAGGTATGTTTGGGCCAATAGTAATCCACAAGCACTTTCAATCCGTGCTGCTGGGCGAGGTCGAGGAACCAGTGCGGAGGCACGTGATAGACACGCAGGCAATTCGCGTTCAGTTCCTTCATCAACGCAAAATCACGTTCCGCCTGTTCGGGCTTCGGGAAGGTGCTACCGGCCTGGTCCGGCTGGAAGGGGCCGTAGGTCACGCCACGAGGATGAAACTTCTGGGAGCCGATGCGGAAGAACTTGCCCTCCGTCACCACTCGCTCCGTCGGCGCAACCACGCCAGGTGATTTCGTCCGCGCCACATCCGTCCTCGTCACCCTTTCGGGGTGCTTTACCGGCGGAGTGTCAATAAGTTGGGGAGTTGGCACTAATTCCTCGTGGTCGAGGATGCTTCCTCGACTTGGACCTTGCACCAAGCTTGTACCAAATAGCTGTCGCATCGTCAATCCGTGTCAGTCCCGTGTCTTTCAGAGACCCAATTGCCTGAAATAGACGTGTGTGCGAACAATTTATTCAGTCGTGCTCGCAGAGGGAACTTGACAATGGAACGCTAACTGTTATACTCATATATAACAGTGTATGTTTATCCGCTTGGAAAGCACTTCAGCTGTTCCAATCTATCGGCAGATTGTCGATCAGATTGGCTACCAGATTGCCAACGGCACGCTGCGAGCAGGTGATCGCCTGCCGAGCGTGCGCGAGTTGGCCAGACGGCTGCCCGTCAATCAGAACACCGTTCTCAAAGCCTACGTCCTGCTCGAAGAGGACGGCTTGATTAATCGAAAACAAGGCGATGGGACCTTCGTCGCCGACGCGCCACCAGCGGCAAAAAAAGCGGATCGACACAAGCAGGTTTCCGGGATTCTCGGCCAGGCGGCCGCGCAGGCGGTTCACTTTGAAATCTCGCGTCCCGAATTGCACCAACTCTTGGATGAAGAAATTGAGAAACTCACGAACGGAGGCCGGTCGCCATGAGCAACTCCAATGCTGACATTCGAATCGAAGGCCTGCGCAAATCCTTCGGTGGCCGTGACGTTCTGCGCGACGTGAATCTTGAAGTTCCCGCAGGTTCCATCTTCGGGTTCCTCGGCTTGAACGGCGCCGGCAAGACCACACTGATTCGTATTTTGCTGGGGCTGCTTCAACCCGATGCGGGTCGGTGCCTGATGGCGGGAATCGATCCCCTGACCCAACCCATCGAAGCGCGTCGGCGCATCGGTTACATGGCGGAAAACCAGGTGATGTATGGTTGGATGCGGGTTAACGAGTTGATCGAATGGGTCGCGCTCTTTTACCCGGCTTGGGATGCAACTCTCGCAGAAGACCTGCTCCAGCGAATGCGCCTCGATCCGAGCCAGAAAGTTGGCGCGCTTTCCAAGGGCCAAACCAGCCGCCTGGCCCTCCTGCTAGCTCTGTCGCACCGCCCGAAACTGGTCATCCTCGATGACCCGACATTGGGTTTGGATCCCATCGCCCGACGCGACCTGCTGCGTGACATGATCGGGCATCTTCAAGATCAAGGCATCACCGTCTTCTTCTCCTCACATCTCCTCTACGAAATCGAGCCCATTTGCGACCGCGTCGCGATTCTGCACGAAGGACGTATTCTCAGGTGCGCGCCAGTGGATGAACTGCGAGAGAACATCAAACGCCTTGTCTTCCAATCCTCTCAATACATTGATACGTCAAAACTCCCGGGCTTGCTCGACATACAATCCTACGACGGCCAGTTAGCGGTCACGGTTGAAGACGTTGATGCGACACGTCGCGCGCTGGGCCCAATCCATCCGCTGCGCGAAGTAGATCTGAACCTCGACGAAATCTTCGAAGCGTACGTCACTGGACGAAGAGAGGCACCCCATGCCGGCTAACGGACAAAAAATCTTTCGCGCACTGCTGCGTAAGGAATGGCAGGAGCAACGCTGGCGGTTTTTCCTTGGCGCTACCGTCTTGAGCGGCTTGCTGGCGGGTCTGTTGCGCGCGCAAATCATCCCTAACGGTGAAGCGGCCCTGTTGATTTACGGCCCCGTCGGTTTGGTTATGACCATTTTTCTGGCCATGGGCTCTGTCGCGAGTGAGCGGGCGGATCACACTTGGGAATTTCTGACGGTGCAGCCAGTTTCACGTGCCCGATTGTTGGGCACGAAATGGGCAATGGGCCTCGCCCTGCTCGCCGGGATAATAGCCATTGCGACAACAGCAGGTATGGTCGCCATGGCCAGCCGCGGTTTTCGCCGGTTGCCAGAATTCGAGTATGAAGAGATCCGCTACCGCAGTAACTTTTTTCACCTTCTGACGGGAGCGCATCCAATACAAACAATCGGCGTCTTCGCATTGGTCGCGACCATCTCGCTGGCCTGTTGGTACACCCCCTTGTTCTTTCTGCTGACGCGGGCGAAACATGAGTTCACCGCGGCGCTCGGTGGGATTTTCCTGACGATTGCGCTCCTCGTGTGGCTGATCCAGCTCTCCGCCGGAGCATCAACGGATTTCGCAGGAACCGTCTCGTTCTATCACGCGGCGCTCTCCTGCTCGGGGTTGCTCAACCCGCTCTCACCGGCGGTTCTCGGTTTCTCCGAGAATTTTGCGCCTTTCTTGCCGGTACTGCTTCTGGCGCAAGTCGGGTTGTGGATCGTTCTCCCTGTATGGCTGGTTGGCCGGAATTCCGGCCGCCTGATTCAAAAATGGATGCAAACATGAATGCCTCTTTCGCCGCAACCCAACCGCTTCCGTCGAGGTCCGCAATGAATAATCTCTCGCGGAAGGAGTATCGCGATGCGCGCGAAGTCTTGATCGGCGGGATTGCAATCTTCTGGGTTGTGCCAATCGTTCTCGAGTTGCTTTTCATCGCAATCGGCCGAGAGCGTGAAACATTTCCGTTCGTGTGGGCGTTCCTGGCCCTCGTTGGCTGGCTCTACGCCGTGGTCAGTGGCGCGCACACTGTTTGTCGCGATTGGGGCAAACCCGAAGAGCATTTCTTACTGGCGATGCCGGTTTCCGCGCGACACGTGGTTTGGGCCAAACTGAAGGCTGGGGCTGTGATCCTTTTCGTTGTGCTGCTTCTCGCGGCAGCTTGGGATTTCACTATGGATCGTTCGGACATGTTCCGGGGGACTCTCTGGCACGCAACTGATATGTTGGCAATGGTTCGGTGGGCAATTCTCTGGGGATGGATCTTTGCAGTCGGATACGTAATTGGGTTCACCACGGCGATAGTCACACGCCAAATGCTGGCCAGCACGCTCGTCGGTTGCCTCACGCTGTTGGTCTGGCTCGTCGCCCCGCTGATCTCTTCCCGGCTCCAATTCCTGCATCCAAAGTGGTGGAGTACAGTGGAGTCCGTCAAGTCTTCCACCGACAGTTCGTGGCTCGGCTTTGGCTGGCCGTTTGTCGTGCTGACGGTGCTAGGGCTGGTCACCTGCGTCGGGACGACGTTGATCGGTTGCACGCGGGAGCGCGTCATTCGGCTTGGCCACAAACAACTGGCGTGGGCGGCGGCCCTCATCGTGTTGATGTTGCTTGGCCTCGCGTTGGGAGAAGTCGGAAACTCGCTCGTCGTGCGCGACCAAAAAGAGATCTTTCACAATGAGAACTTCTGGTATCCGAGGGTATTGGTGGCTAACCAGGGCGATCAGTTTTACGCGGTGTCGGCAAGGCCCATTTCCACGCCGTCAGTATCTCCCCGGCACGGGCGCGTGCCCACAATTTGGCGCCTGCAACTTGCATCCTTTCGCCTGGATGACCGCGGCCGGATCCAAGATCTACGGCAAGCTGATCTACCCAACAAGTTGAACGAGTACGGGCGCATCGTCGGCCTTGCTATTGACGAGAATGCAGAACTGGTCCTGACAATGAGCCATACCACCAAAAGAAAGGATTCGGACAACGACTGGGATACGGGCTTGCTGCGCTTGAGGCTATCGTGGCCCAGCCACGGACCGCTACAGGTCATCAGTCGTACGACAGTTGAACCGCCACCCGATCGGTTACCCGTCGCACCCGTCAACGTCTACAACGACTGGGAAGGTAAGGTCAGCCGTTACGCCTACTTACAGGAAAGGGTATCGGGAGACGTACACGATGTCCTGCCAAAAGAACGCAAGCTCTACGTCTTCGATTGGTCTGATGGGCCAACCCCCCAGCCGCGTTACGAGATTCAGTTGCCGCCGCGGACATACGCCCAAATCTATCGCGGGGAATTGCACTTCGAATTATCCAACGCGTCCTCAAACGGGTTGCGCTCATGGACACTAGGTAGGCCGCTCGACCCTGACCACCCTGAGCTTCTCCTTGATAAACGGAATTGGGCGCACGACCCGGATGCCCTGCCGCCCACAGAGTTGTTTCTGGATAATCCCGATGAGAGATCCGCAACCAGGCGGGGCGATCTTTGGTGCGTTAGCCAACCATCGGGGCTGCGCATCATTCGGCACTCGCGTCCGCACGAATGGGAGCTGGTCGGCGAATACCGTGCGTCGCCGCTGGCCCTTTGGTTTCGCCGCTACGGAGATCACCAGCCAAGATTCCTGGACGATTCGTTTGTCCTGGAAAACGGCTTGTCGCAGCTAGCCTTGTACGATACTTCAGACCCAGCTCATCCCCGCCGCGTCGGTTTCTTCCAAACGTACGACGGAGAGGTTTATCCCACACCCCACTTCCTGCTCTTGGTGGAGGGAAACCTCCTCACAGTCCTCGATCGTCCCAAGAACTGAGGCGGTCAATGCTGCGCGGCTTTTTTGGCGGCTTCGGTGACAACTTTTTGGGCGACGTGTTGGGGAACTTGTTCGTAGTGGGAGAATTCCATCTCGAACGAGGCGCGGCCCGCCGTAATGGAGCGCAACTCGCTCGCATACTTGAACAACTCTGCCTGCGGCACCTGCGCCTTGATCGCTTGCAAGCCATCGGCGGATTCGACGGTGAGAATGTGACCGCGCCGGTGGTTGAGATCGCCGGTGATGTCGCCCATGTACTGGTCGGGTACGTAGACGGTGACGTTCATAATCGGTTCGAGCAGCGCGGGGCGGGCTTTTTGCATCGCTTCCTTGAAGGCATGCAGGCCAGCGATCTTGAAGCTGATTTCATTGGAGTCGACATCGTGGTACGAGCCGTCGTACACAATCGCGTGGACATCGACGACGGGATAGCCCGCCACGACACCCGCCTGCATTCCCTCGACACAGCCTTTTTCGACAGCCGGGATGAAGTTGCGCGGGATGGAGCCGCCAACCACTTCACTACTGAACTCAAAACCCCTGCCGCGCGCGTGCGGCTCGATCTTGACATAGGCTTCGCCGTATTGGCCGTGGCCGCCCGATTGTTTCTTGTGTTTGTAATGGCCGTCGCCATGGGAGGTAATGGTTTCCTTGTAATCAACCTTCGGCGTACTGAGATCGACATTGACGCCGAGCCGTTTCTTTAGATTGTCCACCACGACCGCAAGGTGTTGATCGCCCATGCCTGAAATGATCAACTCTTTGGTGTTCGGATTGCGTTCCATGTGGAACGTCGGGTCCTCCTCGGTCAACCGATGCAACGCCATGCTGATTTTCTCTTCATCTTTCGCCGTGTGCGGATGGACGGCGTAACTCATCACGGGCCGCGGAAACTTGATCGGCGGAAACTTCACCGGCCGGGACGGATCGCACAGCGTGTTGTTGATGTGCGTGTCCTTGAGTTTGCCCAGCGCCACAATTTCGCCGGGACCGGCCTCCGCAACGGTTGTCTGCGTCTTGCCCTGCATACTCAGCAACTGCGGGACGCGTTCTTTCGCACCCCGCGTGGCATTCAGCACATCCATATCGGCCTTCAAGGTGCCCGAGACCACGCGCAGATAGGCCAGATGCCCCGCGTACGGATCAACGGTCGCCTTGAAAACGAAGGCGCTAAACGGGGCGTTCGCCAGGGGCTCGACGCTCCCTCCATCCTCCGTGGCGACGGCGCCGCGATCCGCGGGCGACGGCAGCAACGCGGTGACGCCCTCCAGTAAATTGCGCACGCCGATTTCTTTCTCCGCGCAGCCGCAATAGATCGGTACGGTCGTGCCGCGAGCGACACCGACATGCGTCCCCTTCGTGAGCTCTTCCACTGTGAGTGCCTGGCCACCGAGAAACTCTTCGAGCAACTTGTCATCCTGTTCAGCAGCGGCTTCCTCCAGGCTTTCATGGCATTTGTGGAACTGCTCGCGCAGCTCGGCGGGCACATCTGCCTCGGGTGTCGTGCGCAGGTTCAGTACCTTCGAGAAACTCCCTTCCTGCCCGACCGGCAGTTCGAACGGGATACAGTTCTTCCCAAATGCGCTACGGATCTGTTCCACGCAACGGAAAAAGTCGCTGTTCTCCTTGTCGAGTTTGTTGACGAACACGAGGCGCGGCTTCTGCATTTCGTCCAGCATCTTCCAGATGCGGCGCGCGCCGATTTCGACGCCACCCACGCCGTCGATGACGACAATGGCCGCATCGGCGGCGCGGACTGCAGCCAGCGTGTCGCCGAAAAAGTCAGCGAAGCCCGGCGTGTCCAGCAAGGTGATCGCATGGCCCTGCCACTGGCAATGGAACGACTTGGCGTGAATGGTAATCTTGCGTTCAAGTTCGTCGGGCAAACAATCGGCGGCGCTGGTCCCGCTGGCGACGCGGCCGTGGGTGTTCACGGCCTTGGAGATGAACAGCACGGCGTCGATCAAGGAGGTTTTGCCGCTGGAGGCATGTCCGACGATGGCCACCGTGCGAATCTTCGAGGTGTCGACTGGCATTGGAGAATCTCCCGAAAACTGGTTTACCTTGTAAGACTCCGTCGGCCTGGCGCGACGCGAGGCTGATAGAGACTGTACCCGAAGGCCGGGTGAATCAAGCAAAAAGCCTTGACGGGCCGGGGTTTTTGCTCTAAACAGCGACCGAGACTTCAGGGGATATTAACAACAGAACTCTCACAACAACAGGAGGAAAGAAATGAGTAAGCATATGCTGCGGGCAGCCATGGCGTTGAGTATTGCGGCGGTCGCGCTTGCGTTCACAGTGCCGGTACGGGCTGAAGACGGAGCCACGCCACCACCAAAGCCCAAGAGACAACAGTTCACAGGGACGGTCGAATCCATCGACGCGAAGGCGGGTACTGCCGTCATCAAGAAGGGCACGGAGAGCAAGACGTTCAAAATCGGTGAAAAGACCAAGTACGCCACGGCCGACAAGAAGGACGCGGCGGTTACCGACATCAAGGTGGGTGACAAGGTCAAGGTTGCCTACACCGACGAAAGCGGCGTCGCGACGGCCCACAGGATCGGTCCACCCGACGCTCCCAAGAAGACGGAATAAAGTAGAGAAGCAAGGACTGGCTACACTTCCTTAAATCTCGATATTACGACAGGGAATCCGTTTCGGATTCCCTGTTTTTTTATGCGTTGCGCTTCAGGTACCGCGCCACGCCGTTTTCAAAGTTTTCCTGCTCCAGCATGAAGTCCCGCTCCGCTGGCGTGGGATCACCAATATTGTCCTCTTGCAGCATAAGAAGTTGGTCGCGAGTAAAAGGTGGGTTCGGCAGGATCTTCTCGAGGAACGCGGCCTGAACACGGGCGATGGGCAACGGTAAATGCATTTTCGGCTTCCGCGTACCGAGGATCATTTGCAACTTGTCGTATAATTCATTCCAGGTGAAGGCCTCGGACCCGCAGAGATCGTAGTTATGGTTGATACTTTCGTCATTCCGAATCGCCCCGACAAATGACCGGGCCACATTTTCCACGGAAATCGGCTGAACCTTCGTGTTGCCACGGCCCAGGACCGGCACAAACGGCAGGCGCTGCACGAGCTTCGCCAGCACGTTGATCGACTTGTCTTGCGGACCATATATGAACGACGGCCGGAAGATCGTCCAAGCCAGGCCGCTTTTGCGCACGCAGTCTTCCGCCGCCCACTTCGTCTGATGGTAACGGCTCCGCGCATTCTCGCGCGTCCCGAGTGCGCTCATGTGCAGGAAGCGTTTCACACCCGCTTTTTTTGCGTCGTCAATCACGTGCTTCGTCGCCTGGACGTGCGCCCGTTCAAAGGTGTTTTCCCTCCATTCGCGGATGATGCCCACCAGGTGAATCACACACTTCGCGTCTTGCATCGCACCTTCGATCGACGGCGCGTACAAGACGTTGCCGTGGAAAAGTTCGGCGCCGTAGCGCTCGGCCAGCCACGACGCGCGACGTGGGTCGCGTACGATGGCGCGAACTGGATGACCGGCGGTCCGGACCTGTTTGACAACCTCCTCGCCGACAAACCCTGTCGCCCCGGTAATAACAATCATTTCGCGATCACCTGAATTATGTTGTTCACGCTGCCTGCGCTTCGTATTCCAGCCGTCCACCAATCACTGTCTTCAGCACGGCAAAGTCATTAGAGAAAATCACAATATCCGCATCTTTGCGTGGTTCCAAGCTGCCTTTCCGCCCGCTGATTCCCAGCGCGCGCGCCGGATTCAAGCTCGCCAAACGCACCGCGTCGGCCAACGGTAAGCCGGCAAGTTCGACCATATTCTGCACCATCTGGATCATCGTCGACACGCTGCCCGCCAAAGCCGAGCCGTCCACAACCATCCCGACGCCCGCGCGTACTACAGCGCGCGTTTCACCCACCAGAAACTCGACGTCCTCCGTCAGGCCCGCGCCGGCGGTCGCGTCGGTGATCAAGCACACCTTGTCGATTCCTTTCGCCCGCACCGTTAACCGCAGCAACTCCGGGTGCACGTGTTTGCCGTCGGCGATTAATTCCACCATCACCCGTTCGTCCGCCAGGAACGTCTCCAGCGCGCCGGGCAATCGAAACGGGCCGGATTTTACCGTGCTCGACATGCAATTGAACAAATGCGTTGCATGGCACAAACCGCGCTCAACCGCCACGCTTACTTGATCGTAATTCGCCGCCGTGTGCCCGCCGCTCGGCAGAATCTCCCGCTGCAAAAGTGCGTCGATAAGCTCCAGTGCGCCGGGCAGTTCCGGCGCGAGCGTCATCTGCGTCACCAATCCCTCGCGCTCAAGCCATGGTTCATACTCCGCCGGAATTGGGTCGCGAATAAATTGCGCGGACTGTGCCCCACTGCGTTTCCGTGAAATGTAAGGTCCCTCGACGTGGGCGCCAATGATCTGTGCTCCTCCGAAATCGTGTCCCATCGCATCAGCAATCGCCTGAAGCGCACTGGCGATCTTTTCCGTGGAGTGGGTGGTGGTCGTTGGCGTCATCGCGGTCGTGCCGCCCGCGGCGTGAAACTTCGCGATCTGCGCCAGCGCTTCAACGGTGCCCTCCATCGTGTCGCGACCCAACGCGCCGTGAACGTGCATATCGACGAAACCGGGGGCCACGAACCCGTCATGGGCGTCAATGACCTGCGCGTCTCCCGGCCAAAGCACCTGCGCGGTGGGAGCGATTTGCTTGATCCGGCCGTCTTCGATGACGATGCAATGATGTTCCAGCACCTTATGTGGGCTGACCACGCGACCGTTGATGATGACCACCATGACCCGCGCAGTATGGCGAGGCCCGGTTGGCCAGACAAGTCAGAATCCTCAGACGGCCAGCGGTCTCACTTGAGAAACGTATGAATCTGGTACTTGTCACGGCTGATCTGAATTGTGACCGCGCCGCTGTCATCGCTGCGAATAAGGGCGATCTTGCGTTCCGCGAGACGGTCGCGCAGATTTGGTTCGAGATAGCGGTGGCTGTCGTTCAGGTTGACTACTTGCACCACCGCGTCCGGGTGTACGGCATCAAGGAATTCGGCGGTGCACGACGATTCGGTGCCGTGCTGGCCTTTCACGATGACCTGCGCATGCAGATCCCTGAACTCTTTCAGGAGCCGTTTCTCCACGGTCTCACCGACATCGGACATCAAGAGGATGCGCGTTGGTCCGAATTCTACCGCCAGCACGAGCGCATTGTCTTCGCTGCGGCTGGCCGCAATGCCGGGCGGCGGATTCAGCACTCGAATATGCACATCGGGCGTGGCGCTCAGGTCGTCTCCCGCTTTGACCGCGCGCAAAGGGATTTTATGCGCCTTCATCTCGTCGAGCCACTCGGGGTAGTACTTTGAGCGCGAGGCGATTCCGCTGTAGATCGCCTCGCGGATGGGGACCTCACCGGCGACAGTGTCCAATCCGGCAGCATGCGCCTTGTCACCACGGGTAAGGACGGTCGCAGCAAGTTGATTCACTCCTTGGGCACGGAGAAACGGGATTACGATGTGCGCGCCGCTCCAACCACCACCCCCGTCGACCAGCATGTCGGTACGCTCGCCGGGCGCGTCAATGAAGACGGACATACCGTCGTTCAACGACAAAACTGTGAGTTCAACTTTATCGGTGTGGCCACCGCTCAGGAACAACGCCAAACCCACGGTCGGCACCGCCAGCGCCGCAGCCAGTCCCCGTCGTGGCGCTGTTATCCGTTTACTCAACAGGAGAATGGCGAGTCCGTAATACGCCCAGACTAGCCAGAGGGGCGGGGCCTGCACAAAACAGTGACCGAAGGGCAAGCGACCGAGCCATTCAACGCCGCGGATCATGATGCTGAGGAGAAAACCGTTCGCATTGTTCAATGTCACCGTCAACCACGCCGAAACGATATGCGCCAGCGCGGCCAACAAACCCAACGCGAGAATGCATCCCAGCAAAGGGATGACCAGCAAATTAGCCGCGATGCTAACCGGCGTGAACAAATGAAAGTAGGTCGCCATCAGCGGAAGCAACCCCAACCACGCCGCGATGGAACAACTCAGCAGTTGGATGATGCGGTGCAACGCACCTGACAGCTTCGTCCGCCAGTCCGAAACGAATTGCCGCGGCAAGAATGGATCCGGCGCAACCCGCGACACCAACAACGCCTCGATGCGCGGCGTCAATGTCACAATCGCCAATACTACAGAAAACGACAGGATGAATCCGCCATCCATGAGTTGTGTGGGGGCCCAAACAAGGATTACGAGCGCTGCCGCGGCCAGACTGTTCAAGGAATCCGCGGGTCTTACCAGCATCAAACCAATCAACCATACGCAGGCCATCACCAACGCGCGCAGCGCGCCAGGATGCGCGCCCGTGGCGAACACGTAGAGAATCAACAGCGGCACGGCCGCCACCGCACACCAACGCCGTGGAATCCGGGCCAAACGCAGCGCGATCAGTACCACCGCCGTCACCAATCCGACATGCAGCCCGTTGATCGCGAAGACATGGAACACTCCTGTCCTTTGGAAGTCAGCATAAGTCTCCGTCGGAATTTCCGACCGCTTTCCCAGCACCATACCGGCCAACGCACCTGTGAGCTGCGGTTCGTTTTCAAGCCCAAGCCGCAGGACGTGTTCAAGATATTCACTCAACCGCAGCGACAGGGCGATCACGGGATTGCCCTGGTTGTGGGCTTCAACGTGGATCAGATCGACCTTCCGAATCGTAGCCGTGAAATAAATTCCCTTTCGCTCCAGCCAGGTCCGCCAGTCAAACGCGCCCGGATTCCGCATGGGCGGTGGCACGCGCAGGATGGCCGAGAACGTGATGCGATCGCCGTAGCGCAGAGGTTCTGCGTCTCGCGTTTCGCTGACGAACACAAGGATGCGACCGATAGCTGGCTGCCACTGGCCATAGTGTTCCACAGCGGTCAGTTCGAGCTCGAAGCGCTCCCGCTCGGCGTCGTCTTCATTCAGGGGCACGGCGCGATAACCCGTATCGCTGACGATGATGCCTTGCAACTGGACATTCTGATCACGTTGTTCGAGCAAACGCGTGATGTCGTTGGGTGAGGAAATTGTCGCGGCCTCGCGGTAAGCGCAGGCCCCGGCCATGAGAACTGCCCCCAACAGTACCGCAAGACTGAAGCGCGTTCGCTGCAGGAACAAAAAAGCGGCGAGGAATGCCGCCGCCACAGCGAACAATATCACCGATGGCCAGGCCACCAGCGATCCGACCCATATCCCCGCGGCATACGCGACCACGAGGCCGGTAAGCGGTCGTTTCATATTCTCAACACGGAGTAAGACCTAATTTTTCGCGCGCCACGAATGGCACTCGTGATAAATCGTTTTGCCCGAGCGATGGATTCCGGCAAAGTCCAACCGAGGGCAAGATTCGCCGTGATAGCGGCTGAGAAGGCACAGCCCGTGCCGTGGCTCGTGATATTCGCCACTCTTGTCGCGCGGTATTCATGGAAGCGTTTGCCGTCGAAGAGCACATCGACCGCCTGTTTCCCGTCGTGCAGGTGCCCTCCTTTCACGAGAAACGGCACGCCAAATTTCTCCGCCAACAAACGCGCCGTCGCGCGCAGTTCGCCGACCGTGCGAATGGACTTTTTCGCCAGCACCTCGGCTTCCGCGAGATTGGGAGTTACGACCGCAGCGCGTGGGAATAGTTTCGTTACCAGCGCCGTGATCGCATCATCCTTGAGCAATCGTGCACCGCTGCCCGCCACCATCACGGGGTCGACAACAACTTTGTGGAATTTGTGGCGTGCAAAACCATGCGTGACGGCCTGGATAATCGCTGCGTCATATAACATTCCGGTCTTCGCCGCGCCGATGGGGAATGCTTCGAAGACGCGATCCATCTGCTCGGTAACAAGGCCTGGTGTGAGAGCCCGCACTGTGCTGACACGATCGGGATTCTGCGCGGTGATGCAGGTGATTGCGCTGGTGCCGAAGACGCCATGCGCCTGGAAGGTTTTCAGGTCAGCTTGAATACCGGCGCCCCCACCGCTGTCCGATCCAGCGACGGTGAGAGCGATTGCGATTATGCTTCTCCGGTTCACCCAGCCACCGGCTTGGATTCTACTGTCTGGGGTGGGAATTGCAACACAGCGGCAATCTTCAAAGTCGGGCGAGGACGCCGCGATTGACTTCGACGACCTTGTCCGGCCCACAGAGGATGTCGACAAGTTTGAATGCGAACTCCATGGCCGTGCCGGCGGCCTGGCTGGTGATGATGGGACCGTCGACAAGGACGCGTTGGTCAGAAACATCCTTCGCACCCGCCGCGACCTCGGCACGGACGGTGGGATGGCTCGTGGCGGTGCGATCTTTCAGGATGCCCTGCGTGGAAAGAACAATCGGGGCGGCGCAGATAGCGGCAAGGTAGCGGTCCCCTGCCCGTAACGTTTCGACGATTTGTCGCAGGCGGGCGTCGTTGCGGAGACTGGTGGCACCGGGCTGGCCACCGGGCAGGACGAGCATGTCGAAATCCTCCGCATGGACGTCAGCGAGCGCGCAATCGGGAATGTGTTTGGTTTTGCGGGAAGCCTCAATCGGACCGGACTGTGTACCGGCTACTGTCACTTCAACGCCGGCCCGCCGCAGGATGTCAATCACCGTGATTGCCTCGATTTCCTCGAAGCCGGGCGCCAGAGGAACCAGGACTTTCTTCATGGTGGGTTCACAGCCGGGACGTTCGTCGTTCCGGCAGGGCCGGAAGAAGGCGGCTCCATGAGCTCGGAAGGCGTACGGGCTTTGATGCGCTGTACGAGCACATTGCCATCCTTGTCCGTGTTAAAACGCAAGGCAATGACCTCGCCGATCTTCAAGTTGTCCGCGGTAATCTTTTCCTTGTCGCGAAAGATGTAAGTCCGGCTCGTATAAGTGAACGTCCTCGGGCCGTCCTCGGTTGTGAGCTTGATCTGGTGGCGCAGCAAATCGATCTCTTTGATTGCACCCTTTGCGATGGGCATCTTGGCGCGTCGCAGCCGGGCTTCTTCCCGGGCGGCTTCCGCAGACGACTTAACCTGATTCGTTACTTCCTGCGATCTGGCCCGGGTTGCTGACGTGAACAAAAGCACGGCGGCCCCGAGAATTGGGAGGATAGATTTGCGCGCCACATTCATAAGGCGCCCTGCTCGGATTACTTGGGACGGAGGGTCGGCGGTGAAGGTTTGATCAGCGGCTCCTTGACCGGGACCGTGACCTGCCGGAGGTCGGGACGCGGTGGGGTGGACCCGCCGAGAGTTGACGGAGGGGCCACCATCTGGGGAACCTGGCGCAAGATTGCGTCGCCGCTTTTGGTGTCGACCTCAAAAACAATCGTTGTGTTTCCGACCTGGATTTTGTCAGACGGAGCGAGCGCGCACTCGAAGACCCGGGCGCCGTTGCGGTAGGTGCCGTTGGTCGAACCCAGATCTTTGAGAGTAAATTGACCGTTGACGTAACTGATCCCACAGTGCACCCGGGAGATAAACGCGTCGCGGACGGAGATCTCCGACTCCGGGAGGCGACCGACAATGAGAGGTTTGCTAGCGAACTCGAGACTTTTCTCAGTGCCATCAGGCCGTTTATGGATGAGCAAGGGCATGATCCGATAACAGTTCCACAATTCCTTCCCGCTGCAGGCTATATTCAGCATCCCCGAGCACCGGCGTCAAGTCTTCTGTGGACAACCCGCGTTCGAGTTCGACCCAGCTTTTGCAGCCGCCATAGGACTCGTGCAATGCAAAACGCTCCGGCGCAGGCCGCCGGTACACGCGGGTCAACAAGGCGTGCAGTCCCGCCTGGCGCCCGAATTGAAAGCGCTCGTGGAGGACCTGCTCACTCCAGATATGCCGGCCCTGCAGACGTTTGACGCTCTCAGCATCCGTGATCGCCAAAACCAAGTCGGCTACGACGTAGTATTCGATATCCACGAAGTCCCGAGGTGCGACAGCAGCCAAATCGCGCAAAACAGGGCGCTTCGACGGGATGACGGAGCGCTCGGCCTCGTGGTACTGTGTCGGAAATAGCCAAAATTCACGGTGGTCGGGATGAAACTCACCGCGTTGCTCGCGGATCCCGCCCTTGCGAAGGATTAGAATCTGCTCTCCCCGGCCCAGCACATCCACAACGACAGCCCATTCCTTAAACGCGATGTTGGAACTCACTTGCATGCCGACCATTACTTAGCGCATCCATCCTGGTGTGTCCACCCGGAAATCCCCTCGCTTGACAGTTCCCGGGCGGCGCTGTTACAAAGAACGACATTCCGTTCGGCGTCGTCTCGCTCGCAGAGAGGGACCGGAGAATGTTGACATGAATAATCGCGCCTTTGGCCTGATCATTGTCCCGTATTCGGTCGTCGTATTGGCTCTGCTACTAACCACCTCCTGTTCCAAGCTCGACTCTATCGAGCAACAAGCCGGCAAGACCCAAGATCAGGTCAGTAAGACACAGGAACGTCTGGGCCGCATCGAGGAGAAACTTGACCAGGCGGGCGGCTCCGGTCGATTTCAAATCGTCGTCGCCAACGAATCGGATCGCGGTGCAGCGTTGTTTCTCATCGACAGCCGCAGCGGTGAATCATGGATTTACCGCACCCCGCAAGGCCCGGTCATCAACGGCTTCTGGAGCAGCATCCCGCGGGTGACGTACCCCGATGAATACTGGCAACGCGCGTTCACACAAGGACAACAAGCAACGCCCGGTGGTGCCGGCATCCAGCCCGGTGTCGCTCAGCCCACACCCGCCGCTCCGTCCCCGCCAACCCGCTAATCAAGTTCGCCGAGCCATAAAATGCCTGGTACCGGCGGGCGCGCATCCGTTTCGGCTCGCCGGGGGCTCCCTGTCCCGGTAAAATCCACATGTACCGGTCACATGGATTCATTATGAAATATCGCATGCTAAAAGGCACATCTTGCAACGTTTCCGAGGTCGGTTTTGGCGTTTGGACGGTCGGCACGAAGATGTGGGGCGTGCCCGACGAGGATTACGACACGGGCGTTCGCTTAATGCGCCAGGCGCTTGATTACGGCATCAATTTTTTCGATACGGCAGACGTGTACGGCGACGGCAAAGGTGAAGTGGTACTGGCCCGGGCTTTTGAGGGACGACGTCATGAGATCATCATCGCCACGAAGTTCGGTTACGACTTTTACAATCATCCTGGCGTGCAGCCCGGGCAACGCGAGCGTCCCCACAATTGGTCACCTGACTTTGTCCGCACGGCCTGCGATCGGAGCCTGGAACGCCTGAAGACCGACCATATTGATTTCTACCAACTCCACAACCCACGCATCGAAACGATCCGTAACGACGAATTATTCGACACCCTGCGGGGATTGCGCGACGCCGGCAAAATTCTAGCGTTTGGCGTGGCGTTAGGTCCGGCAATCGACCGCCGCCAGATAGCGGAGGGCGTTGCGGCGTTGCGGGAGCGCGGGGCGCACGTCCAGATCATTTTCAATCTGTTCGAACGGATGATCGGCGAACCACTTTTCCCCGTGGCCAGCGAGTGCGACTTGAACGTCTTTACGCGCGTGCCGCATTGCTCGGGATTGTTGGAAGGCAATTATTCCGAGAAGACCACGTTCAGCAAAGACGACCATCGAACCTTCCGCGTGGCCGACGACGAAAAACGGAAAGCCTGGTTGCTGGATGGGCTAAAGAAGGTCGAACAGATTTCGTTCCTCACCCAGGAAACGGGGCGCACGTTGAGCCAGGCAGCGATCCAGTTCATCCTCGCGGAGCCCAGCATTTGTTCGGTGCTGCCCAACATCTACAACGAGCAGCAACTCCGTGAATTCGCGGCGGCGTCCGACACGCCCCCCCTGACCCCATCGGAGTTGGGCACCCTGGCCGAACTCCACGCCCGTAACTACGGTCTTGCTCCGGTCACGTAGGCAGGACCGGTACCGATTAGTTGGCGGAGACAGCGGGGGCTGGTCGCGCAGCCTTGGGGTTGGTTTGCTTTTGCCGCACCTTCAATCGCCTGAGGTAGGCGGTGCGACGGCGGCGTTTCTCAACTTTATTATATTGTTGGCTCATACGCTTTTCTTTTTCGGTTTCTTTAGGAATTTTGCGATTTCGCTCTTTGCATTTCCCACGATTGCATTGCCGTGGGCAAACGTGATCGTTTTAAAATCGAGATCGAGCAGCCGCTGGAGCGACTTCAGGGCCTGCTTCCTGTCCTCGATATAAGTCTCCGGCAACAATGTCAGCCCCTTGTCGCCTTGATTGAGCAGAGTATCTCCGACCAGGACGATGCCGCCGCTCGCTTTGACATAATAAGCCGTCTCGCTCGCGGAAGAGCCCGGGAGATGCACTGCCTTTACCCCGCCCGGCAACCGCTCGCCGTCCATCAGCAGTACATCGATCTTGGTGTCACAGTCGGCCCTCGCCTTCTCGTGAGCATAGACCTGGACCTCATACTTCTTGCGAAACCAATCGGACTCGCGGTCGTGGTGGGCATTGGTAAGCAGGATGGCAATCGGCTCGCCGAGGGCCTCAAGCTTCTCGAGGACGGCTGGTTCCACTTTCAACGGGTCAATAAAAACGACTCCTTCGGCAGTCTTTAGCGCATAACTATTGAAATCGACCTTCCACTGCGGGTGAAAACTTGACCAACCATGGAGGTTCTTTGCGACTTCCCGTAATTCAACCGCTGGCTTCAAATCCATAACTCGCCCCTCAAAACGATTCCCGTTGCTGACTTACTGCCAGACCGCTGCCGCGGTCCGATAGAGTGGCAATTGTACCGTGGGGGGCACATGGGAGGCAAGCCATGTTCGCGCCGTCAATCCAAAGCGGGTGAAGTGATGCAGATGATGTCGCCCATGACCTGACACTGGCAACTCAGGCGACGATTTGCCGGCTGGCCCTTCAGACGAAGGTTTTCCCGCCGCGTCATGGGTGAGAGATTCTCGGCACCCTCCACAACCTCCATCACACACGTGCCACACAGGCCGTTACCCTGGCAGTTGAGCTTTTCGTCAATTCCCTTGTAAACGGGAATATCGTGAAGTAGCGCCGCCTTACGGAGGTTTGCGTACTGTCCGCAATCCACCTTTTTGCCAGCATTCAAAAACTCAACCGTCGGCATAAATCTCCTTTGTGATGGTCGAAGCCAGCCATGCCAGCCCGGACCGTGCCGCATCTGTATACGAAAAACGGCTGTTCTTTGCAACGGTTTCGGCGCGGCTAAGGATTCCGGGGAAAGAGACCGCGATGATCGAACTCGCTAAAGACACGCACAAAGCCAGGCGCAAACTGCCCCGGATTTGCCAACAGCAGTGAACGCGTGTGCTCCGGCGTCCAGAACTCGCCGGATTCGAGCTCCGCCAGATTGATCTGGGGTTGCTTGTTGGTGACCACGCTATACACCCACACGAACTCCCAGCCCGTTTGCTCGCAGGCTTCGACCTTGAAGTGACGGGAGAACTGCCCGACGGGTACCACCAGCCCGAGTTCCTCGTGCGTCTCACGGCTGGCACAGATATCGTAGTCCTCCCCGCTATTCAAGTGGCCGGAGGCGCTGGAATCATAACAGCCGGGAAAACTGTCCTTGGTAGCAGAGCGCTTCTGCACAAAAAGCTTACCTTGCGCGCTGAAGAGCAGAACGTGGACGGCCCGATGCCGCAGCTTACGCCGATGCACCTCGGAGCGCGGGGCCGAGCCGATCACACGATCCGCCTCATCGACCAGATCAAATATTTCCTCTGACACTGCCGGTTCCGTCATGAGCCGCATCAAAGCACACGCTACGGCCCAGGCCCAGAGAAAAAAGAAGACCCCCCGACGGATCGGGGGGTCTTCGGTTAGAGTTTAACCGCTACCGTTAGAACTTGACGTTGACTTCTGCGCGGACTTCCTCGGCTACAGCGCTTGTGCCCGCGTGCCGATAGGCACCTTCCGGCACGAACGCAGCGTAAACGAGTTGCGCCCGAACGTCCTTGCTGTAGTCATAGCCAAGGATCGCATCGATTTCCCAGCCGATGTCACGGCTGTTTGCGGTCGGGGCAGGAGATATCCCGCCGAAATCAACATTCGGGTTGCTTCCAGCTACGCCGTCCTTATCCGCTTTCAGGTAGTAATAAGCCTGTAATGCGAGCGTGGTGTTCTCGTAGGGCTTCACCGAAGCGCCCAGGTTGAAGATATGGATGTCCGTAAGCGCAGGAGCAAACAGATAGCCATTGTAACCATCCGCATAGTCGAACCAAGGAATGAACGTGCCATCCACATTGTTCTTGCCGCCACCCGACGCGAAGATGTAGTTGCCATTCAATACCGGTACCCACTGGACGTTCTTCAAGGTGTATTTACCACCGGCATTGAAGAGGAACGCGCTCAGGTTATTGGCGCCCGCATCGGAGTTGTCTCCGAACTCGTAGGCACCTTCGGCCCACAGCTGGAGGCCTTCGGTCGGGTTTATGTCAGTACGCGCGCCGATGATCAGCGGCGAGCTACCGTTGACGGACGGCGGAACGCGGCTCGAGGTGATCGGACCGCTGCTACCCTGGGAAACCCAGCCGAAATACGCCTCGACATCCTTGATGGCCGAGTCGCTCAGTTCATAGCGGGCATTTACGAACAACAGGTCAGAAGCACCCGGTGTGGCGGCCGTGCTATGCGGATTCGCACTGAAGGCTTGATTGTTTACCAACTGCGCGCCGACGATGTCGATCGTCAGCGGGTAATAATCGAGCACCAGCCGAGCGGCGTCATAGTTGTACTCCTGTTCGACGCTGCTGAGGATCAGTCCGCGACCGTATTGGAGGTATTGGCGACCGAGTTTTAGTGTTGCTGGCGTGTAGAACAGTTCGTTGAACTGGACATACGCTTCATCAATACCAACCCCAAAGCCCCTGTTGATCGGGCCATTAGCCCCGGCTGAGCCCGCGCCGGAAGCGCCTTGCACGCCGCCTTCGCCCGGTTCGGTATTGTCATTGCCACCCCAAGTGCCTTCGGCCTTGAGTGTAACAACCACGAGCACGTGGTCTTCTAGGTCAGCTTCGACCGAAACCCGTGTTCGTTGTGAGATGAATGAGGCATTGCCCTTGACCTGAGGATCAAGTGGGCCTGAGCCGTCATTGCCCGCGCTATCAAGGAAATACCCGCGGATACGGATATCACCGCTCAGGCGGATATTCTGGACATCGGCGAATGTCTTACTGGTCAATCCCCCCAGGGCAACCAGCGCGACTACTAGCCATAGTTTCTTCACTCTGTGTCCTCCTTCGTTTTGTTTACGTTCACTGTGCGCAAAAGCACAAGTTTTCTCTTTTTCAGTTTCTGGGGGCCACTTCTGCTTCGACGACAACCCTCCCCATCACTACGATGCAAAAAGCCGTCCCGAAGCAGACCTAGAACTTATCCCCCATCCTCCACTTACGCGCCGAGTATAGGCACGACCCAAAATGTGTCAAGTCCCAAAACTCGGCCCCAGTTCCAGCCTAAAGGCTGGTTAGCACGACGCAACCGAATCGACTATCGAGAGATCGATCCCGTGATCCCTGAACTTTTGACCTCTCCTTCCATCATCCCGTAAAGACTGGCGGAATAATAGAAATAGCCTGCCGTGTGTCAAGGCTTGAAATTATCTGTGAGCCAGCCCATCACGGCACGGTTCTCAGCGCTGGCACTTGCAGGCCGTCTTTTGCAGGTGACGAGGCTGGTAGCACCGGGGATTCGCTCGGCTTTTCTGGAGGCATATCACGGCCCATCACAACCCACTGCAAATATGCCTGGGTAAACCACGGAGAATTTTGACCCAGAGCCAGTATTTCCTCATACATTTGGCGCGCTTCTTTTTTCTGGCCACCAACCTCAAGACATCTCGCCAATCCCATTTTTGCTGCATTCACGACGTAATTGTTTGGGCCAGAATTGATTATCTGCAGATACTGTGCTTTTGCGCCTTCCACATTCCCTTGAGCTTCCAAAATGGTTCCCAGGCCGAGTTTGGCAGACTCAGCCAGCAAATGCGACGGGAATTCCTTGGTGATTCTTTCATAAGTACTTGCTGCTTCGGTATATTTGCCAGACCGATAGTAAATGTCTGCGAGTCGAGACATTGCCTCGGCAGCAGTCGAGGAGTTTGGGTAGTCGCGAATTACCTGCTCCAAAGACATCGTGTCCCTGGCATTGGCCAACATGGCTGCGGCCTGTTCTGCTTGTGTACTTGACTGATATTGCCGGTACAGCAGGAACCCGGCGATCGCAATGGCCGCCACCGCGCCGATAGTGATCTGTTTCCCGTGATCCGCCCAAAAAACCTCAAGGTCAAATTGGTCGGTGATGCGTAAATCGTTGTGAGCGTCTTGTGCCATGATCCTCCGTCAAATCGGTCGCGCTATTCTTGTGAAACGAAGCCAAAAGGCAAGCGCGAAACAGCGGATGATCAGCATGATCGCCGCTGCGCCCGCCATTCCCGAAATACCAAGCCGATAAAGGCCATATCCTCAACCAGATAGCGTCGCCACATCCTTCGTGGTTCTTGGATTAGTCTGAAAAGCCACTCCAGCCCACATTTTTGCATCCATGAAGGCGCGCGCCTGACCAATCCGGCAACAACATCAAAGGTCCCACCAACTCCCATGACAAACGGCGTCTGTAACTCAGCCTTCCACTTGGTCAGAAAGATCTCTTTCTTCGGCGAACCCATTGCGACAAATAGCATATCTGGACGCGTTTGCTTGATCCCCTGTACTACTTCAGCTTCTTCGGCGGGCTGCCAGTATCCGTTTCGGTACCCAGCAATTTTCAAGGTGGGATGACGCTGCCTCAGCACTTCAACCACCTTTTCCACCACTTCCTGCCTCGCTCCCAGCAAGTATGGTCGATACCCCTTTTCCGCACACCGCGCCACCAAGCTATCGAACAAATCTACGCCAGTAACCCTTTCTTTCAGAGGATGTTGCAGAAGCTTTGATGCCCACACTATTGGCTGGCCGTCGGCATTGATCAAGTCACAACTCAAAACCGCCTTCCGCAACTCTAGATCGCGCTGCAGTTTTACAATTTTGTCCACATTGACAACCACATGCTGATGAGTTCCACCCTCTCGAATCATCGATTCCACCCGGCCGACCGTTTCATCCAATGTCAGGTTGTCGATCGGTACACCAAACAAAATCACCTTCTTGTCGGTCCGGAGGTTCATCGCTTGGGCGGATTTTTAAGCAGGCATTCAACAATTCGTCCCGCAGCCTTGCCGTCCCAGAACTTGGGGGCGCGCCCCTGCTTGCCGTTCCCCTCCAATATTTTTTTGGCTTCGCCCACGATCCTGGATTGACTCGTACCGACGAGCGTGTTGGTGCCCTCCGTAATCGTGACCGGCCGTTCGGTATTATTGCGAATCGTCAGGCATGGTACCCCCAAGACCGTGGTCTCTTCCTGCACACCGCCCGAGTCGGTCAGGACCAGCTTCGCCTTGGCCATCAGACATAGTGAATCCAGATAGCCAACCGGATCGGTCAATTTCAGGTTTTTCCTGCCTTGGAGGCCATCCCAAAATCCGAATTGCTTCAGCCGATTGACCGTTCGCGGGTGAACGGGGAATACTAGGAGCAGGTCGTTCTGAATGCTGTCCAGAGCTGCGAGGATCTCCGCGAAGACCTCTTTGTCATCTACATTGCTGGGACGATGAAGAGTTACAAACCCGTACTGACCATTCAGGCCAAGTTTCTGAGCAATATCAGACTTCAAAGCTACATCTTTAAGCTGTAACAGTGTGTCAATCATCACGTTACCAACGAAGAAAATCTTCTCTGGCGCGACACCTTCACGGCGGAGGTTCTCATCCGCATCCTGGCTTGTGATGAAGCAGTAGTCGCTCAAAGCGTCTGTCACGAGTCGGTTAATCTCCTCAGGCATCGTTCGGTCGAAACTTCGCAGGCCGGCCTCGACGTGTGCCACGGGGATGCAAAGCTTTGCCGCCGCGATCGTCGCTGCCATCGTCGAGTTGATGTCTCCCACGACGACAACCAGATCGGGCGGTTCAGCGGACAGCAACTTCTCCATCTCCACCATCACCTTGGCTGTCTGTTCGCTGTGCGAACCGGAACCGATTCCGAGGTACACGTCGGGTTTGGGCAAATGTAGTTGTTCGAAGAAGAGCGCCGACATGTTGTCATCGTAGTGCTGGCCGGTGTGCACAAGTTTTGGATCGAACTTGTCCGGTTGCCGCCGATATTCCATCATCAGCGGGGCCATCTTCATAAAATTCGGACGGGCCCCGACGACATTGACAATTCTCAGCTTCATTCGCCTTTCACTTTTAGCAATTCGCCCAATGCGTAATACATCCACGACTGCGACCAGCGCAGGTACTGGTTGCGATTGGTGGTCAACCGACCGCGTTGATACCAGAAAAAGCCTCGTTCATCCCACATGTTTTTCAGCGCCCAGCGTGCCACCCAATCGGCCTTTGTGACATCGCCAAACGCCAGATAGGTCAAAATGCCCTGCGCACAGCAGTGAATATCGATCGGGTATGTGCGGTTGTGATAGTAGCGCGGTGACCCGTCCGCCAGCCAGAATACTTCGTCCCAGTAAGCGAATCCGCGCCGGGCCACGTTCGCGAAGCTCGTGTCGCCGGTCATTTGCTGGTACTCGTTCAAGGCGACAAGATTATATCCGGTGTGAAAATTGTCGATCCAGCGCTGGTTCTCGCCTTCGCCATACCACCACGAACCGTCTGTCCGCTGTCGCTTAACTGAGAATTCCGCACAATCCCGTCGCCCTAGTAGCGCCGAGCCCATCAGGTTGATATTGTGGACCTGCGTATCCGACTGCGGTATGTATCGAATCCACCTTTCGCCGCCGCGTTCGGTGACAAGGCTTTCGAGGAAGCTCGTATCCACTTTCCGCCCGAATTGTCGATACGCTTTGATGGCGAGTGCCGTGCAGATGAGATTGGCCGTATTCGGCGGGGCATAAAAGGCGCGTGATTGCCAGCCAAACGGATATCCCCAACCACCTTCGGGAGTCCGCAATGAATCGAGCATATCAAGGAACCGCTCGTCGCCGCTGCCCATGGCGAATAAAGCCACTGCCGTCGAGTTCAGTTGCGGCTTGATGCCGCACAAGGCGCGAAAATTGATGGAGCTGCGTTTGTGAAGCTGCGTCCACGCTTGCCGCGCCTGTTTTCCGGGTAAAATTCGCGCCAAAGGCGAATTCAACCCGTCGTACGGATCATAACCGCGCCAGTCCTGGGCCGCGCAAAAATCATGCAGCCGCTGCCAAATCTCGCGCAGTCCCATGGAGTTGTTGCCCGGTTTGGAAATGGCGGCCACGACGCTCGTGCGGGATGCAAAACGTTAAAACAGCGTATAGATAAACGGGGCAATGGCATGGCCGACGATCATGACCAGGGCCAGTACCAGCAAAACGACAACGATCGGCACAATCCACCACGCCTTATTCTGGTGGGCGAAACCGAACAAGTTCTTGAACAGCAACAGCAGGTGTCTCAAGAATTGCATGACGCCAGTGTTCTACACTCCGAACACTCTAATCAAGTACGAAATCCTTGCGCCAGTCCTGTTGGTCAGCCAGCTTTGGTTGTTCCTTCTTGTCGAGAAGGCACGAGCCCAGCACCAGGTAATCCATTTCAGTCCGCATGAAACAACGGTACGCGTCCTCAGGTGTGCAAACAATCGGCTCGCCACGAACGTTGAAGGACGTGTTGATTAGAATTCCGTAACCGGTTTTCCGTTCGAATGCCTTCAGCAGCTCGTGGAAGCGCGGGTTGCGCTCGGCATCCACAGTCTGTACGCGCGCCGACATATCGACGTGTGTCACCGAGGGAATGGTAGAACGAACAATATTGACCCGTTTGCGCAAATCGGGGTCTTTCATGACCCGTCGCTCTTCGTCTGTCAAAGGACGTCGCAATTTGGGCTGCACATCCGCTACCAGGAGCATATAGGGCGATTCCTGCTCCAACTCGAAATAATCGCCCATGCGCTCCCGCAGGCAGACCGGCGCGAAGGGACGGAACGATTCGCGGTACTTGATCTTGAGATTCATGATGGACTGCATTTTGGGTGACCGGGCGTCCCCGATGATGGAGCGGCCACCCAACGCGCGCGGGCCAAACTCCATGCGACCTTGCAGGACACCAACGACGTGCTCCGACGCCAGCACATCGGCTATTTGGTCGCCCCACGTCTCCGTCGGCAACTTGCGGTAGGGATACCCGTGCGCCTTGAGGAACGCCTCAATCTCATCGTCGCTGAATTCAGGACCGAGAAACGCCCCACTCATTTGATCGTGTACGCCGTCCGCTTTGCGCGGCTGCTTCTGGATCCAGTACCAGACCAGTAACGCCGCCCCCACCGAACCGCCGGCATCACCAGCTGCCGGCTGGATCCATAACTTTTCAAACGGTCCTTCGCGGAGGAGCCGGCCATTGGCGACGCAATTGAGGGCCACGCCGCCAGCCAGGCAAAGATTTTTTTCACCCGTCAACCGATGGGTTTCCCGGGCCATGCGCAGCACAATATCCTCCGTTACTTTCTGGATCGACGCCGCCATGTCCATCTCGCGCTGGGTGATGTCGGATTCGGGCGAGCGCGCGGGGCCGCCGAACAGTTCCGCAAAACGGTCGTTGGTCATGGTCAATCGATTCACGTACCCGAAGTAGTCCATGTTCAGGCGGAACGAACCATCCGGGCGAAGGTCAATGAGGTGATCATAAATGAGGCTGGCGTACTTGGGTTCGCCGTAAGGCGCGAGGCCCATCAATTTATACTCCCCCGAGTTCACCTTGAAACCGGTGAAATACGTGAAGGCGGAGTACAAGAGCCCCAGTGAATGGGGAAAGCGCATTTCCTTCATCAACTCAAGACGATTGTCCACCCCGCGACCGAGAACGCTGGTCGCCCACTCGCCGACCCCGTCGAGCGTGAGGATGGCCGCGCTGGGAAAGGGCGACGGGTAAAACGCGCTGGCGGCGTGCGACTCATGGTGTTCCGGGAAATAAAAATTCTTGGGCATCTCGATGCCACATTGGCGCAGCGATCGCTCGATTTGCAGCGATGTCCAAAGCTTCTCCCGCATCCACAGGGGTATTGCCATGAGAAACGACTCCAGCCCGGACGGCGCAATGCCCAGGTAGGTCTGCAGGATGCGGCCAAACTTGCTGAAGGGCTTGTCATAAAAGGCGACGGCATCGAGATCTTTGGGGCCCACTTTGCCCTCGCCAAGACAGTAACGAACCGCGTGGAACGGAAAACCTGCATCCTGTTTCTTGCGTGTGAATCGTTCCTCCTGCGCAGCGGCAATGATCTTTCCATCCCGCACCAAAGCCGCGGCCGAATCATGATAAAACGCACTGATACCGAGAATATTCATCAGTACTGCCTCTGAAAATGTTCCGCGTCGCTGACGGGCAAGCGGTCCTGCCAGTAACTGGCCTGGTTCTTATCGAATTCGAGGGCGAGCAGCGCCCGCATTTGCCGTCGCAAAAACAGGCTGAGCGGTAGGAAAAACAGGAAGAAAAACACAACCAGCAGCAGCCACGTTAACCCCAGAGCGACAAGACGACCGAACGCCTTCAACGCGCGCTCCACAGCCAAAAATGCCCGCGGCAGCAACAAGCCACTGACCAGCATCCATCCGCTCAACGCGAGGACAATCCACCCCGCCACGCGGTGATTACGGAGAAAGAACACGCCTGCCACGGCCGCCGGTACGAGAGCCTGAATGACAACATGCCCCACGCTTGGAGTTGCAGTCTCCTTGTTCTGGCTGCTGGTCGGCCATTTCCACGCCAGTTCAGGCGGTCGACGAGATGGCAACGTGCTCATGATCCTGGTTTCTTTTCTGCCAAACGTTCTATTGCTTTGGAGACTTGAATGCCAAAAAGCAGGTGTCCTTCTTCCGATAAGTGATAATGACCGTGGGGCACATGAATAGCTATTAAGCCCCGATACTCCGCCAGCGTCGGCTCGCACTCAATCAACACGTCACAATTCTGACGAAACGTATCGTGCAAGTCCGGTGGAATTGACGATTTGAAATCAGGGCTGGGGTGACTGGCATCCACCAGTTGGGGAGTGTCCAAAATGATCAGCTTGGCGCCGTGCGCTTGACAGCAGGCGTACATCCGTCGCAGCAGGGCCACTTCCAAATCTTTTTGATACTCTGCGACATAAGTCGTGGTGTTGGTGTTCTGGACTGCCATTTCCGAGGTCAACTTGCGTTCATTCCGGGACTCCAATCTCCCTCTTTCGTATTCCCACGCACCGTTGAGTCCCCTCGAGTATAGATAGGAGTTTTGGCTGAGCCAACGAAGCAGGGCGAAACCATCGATCCAGTTCAGGATCTTCACCCCGGGAATGTAGGTGGTTGTGTTCGTAACCAGAGCCCCGTTCTTCAGTCCGAAAATATTGCAGCGAGTATTATCATCCAGATCGTTCCCAAAAAAACCCAGCACCACAAAATCCGGATGGAACTTCACCCCTTCGTTCTCCAGCAAGACCAACTCCTCGGTTGTGCCAAAACCAGATACTCCGGTGTTGATCACCTCAACGCACTTCCCGCGCACGCGGAAATAACGCTCGATGATTGCCGAAAAAGTCTGCTCCTGCCGACATTCAAACCCTTCGGTCTGGGAATCGCCCAGACATAGTACGCGCTGGCAACCCAGGGGCTTTTCGTAGTCGTAGTTCTTGTCTGCCCGAAAACCTTGCGCATTGATGCGAAACTCCCACTGACCATCAATACTGGTGTGCCAAAACCGCGTTTGCGGACGCAACCGACGAATGGTGAACCCTCCGTAATGTGCGTCGGTGTGAAAACGGGGAAACAGTGGCATGCTACGTCGATACAATAAACGCGCCACCCCTTCGGCTGCCACCAAGCCGACCAGCAAGACAACCAGTGACAACAAAAATTTCTTCAACATGATTTCTTTCGGGAACAAGCGCTGTTTATGGTATCGCTTTCGCAGGTGCCCTACAAGAGCCTAGAATGCTCGTGGTTACAGTGTCACCACCTGACCCGCGCACATCGCTTGAAGAACGGCCAGTGTCGCCCGCGTGCTATTGATAATCTCTTCGAGTCCCATCGGCATCGGGCTGCCCGCTTTGACGGCGGTAATGAACTCGCGGACCTCGGCGGCCTGCCCTTTGTCGCGAAAATCGGTCACAACCAAGTGCCGGCCGCCGCCGAACGCCTCGAAATGTTCCTTCTCCAGTGCCGCGTCGGCCACCGAAAAATAATCCACCGCGCCAACCGACCCGTCGGCGAACCGCAACGACACCTGCACGTTGTCGGCGCCGAAACCCTGGGCGAAGACGGACACCGGTCGCGACCTGGCGGCAAATTGCAGGAAATCCACGAAGTGGCACACTTCGCCAAGGATGCGTCCTCCACCGATGTCGGGATTGTTGATCCAATGTTCGCGTGGCAGTGGCGTTACGCTGATACGATACCGCATCACCAGAGGGCCGCTCAGCTTTCGTACCTCCTCGGCGAACGGGGCAAAGCGGCGATTGAAACCGACCAGTAAGCGAGCGTTGCCTGCCTGGTTTATCACTTCCACAATCTCATCCAGTTGCTCACCCCGCAGGCACAGTGGTTTCTCGACGAACACCGCTTTGCCGGCGCGCAACGCCTCGCAAACAATAGGCGCGTGCAAGTCGTGACGTGTGGCGACGAGTACCGTATTGATCGCCGCATCGGCAATCACCGCGCGCCAATCCGTAACGCACGTGTCGAAGCCGAACTTCTCTTTGGCCTTTTGGGCTTTCACGCCGGTCGCCGTGCATACGGTGCGTAACGTTACGTCTGCGCTGGCTTTGAATTGCGGCAACAAAACGCCCTGCGCGTAATTGCCCGCGCCAATGACGCCGAGCACAACCGCCTTGACCGGCACCGCGCTGGCCGACTTCGTGACGGTGACGCTCGTCCGTTTCGCCGTCGGTGGATATTGGATAAGGACCCCGACAACCCGCCCGCCGGTCTTTCCCGTGATCAATTCATATGCCTTCGGCCCGTCGTCGACGGAAAACGTGTGCGTGGTCAATGCCGCCACATCGATGCGCTTCATCGCGAGCAGTTGCGTGAAGGCCTCCATATTTCGGCCTTCCGTCCAGCGCACGTAGCCGATGGGATAGTCGATGCCCTGTTCTTCGTAAAGCGGGTCGTATCGACCAGGCCCGTAGCTGCGGGAAAGGCGGAAATCCAATTCTTTCCGATAGTAAACGTCGCGCGGCACCTCCATGCCGGTCACGCCGACCATCACCACACGGCCGCGCTCGCGGCAAATCCTGCCAGCCAACTCGACCGGATCGTTCGTTGGGGCTGATGCCGTAATAATGACCGCATCCACGCCAAAGTCATGGCTCAATGTCGCGGCGACACGCTCCACGTCGTCACGCGGGCGCACAGCCACGGCATCGCAACCGCACGTCTTCGCGAGTGCACAGGCCGCTTCACTCACATCGATGCCAAACACCACGCAGCCGGCCGCCTTGAGAATCTGCACGGTCAACTGGCCCACCAACCCCAACCCGATGACCGCGACCACTTCACCCACGCGCGCGTCGGCCTGCCGCACCCCCTGCAGCGCGATCGCACCCAACGTCGAAAACGCCGCGTGTTCCAAGGCGACGCCCTCGGGTAGCCGGGTGCAGAGATTCTGGGGAACCAGGACCACTTCCGCGTGACTCGCGTAATCCTGTCCCGCACAGGCCACGCGGTCGCCAACGGCAAAACCGGTCACACCTTCGCCAACTTCGAGGACCGTGCCCGCCGAGGAGTAGCCCAGTTGTTTCCATTGATCGAGGCGCGACTGGACCTTGCGCAGCGTCGCCCCAATCCCTTCCCGCTTGAGCGTGCCAAGCACCTGCTTCGCGAGATCGGGACGCAACCGCGCCTTGCCGACGAGCGATGCCTGCGCCATCGCCACGGTGGCCTTCTCCGTTCCCGCGCTGACGAGGGAATACGCGTTGCGTACCAGGACGCAGCCCGGCGCAATCACCGGCGGCGGCACATCGACCAGTTTGATGTCGCCGGTCTTGAAGTCCTGGACGAGTTGTTTCATGGTCGGGAGAATTCTAATTGTTCACGCGGCAATTGGGAAACAATAAAGCGGAACTTGCCGCCGGCGGTGCGTTCGATGGCGTCCGTGAACTCGAAACGAACTCGCATCGAATCACCGAGCCGCAGATGCGCTTCCTTGAGAATAATCTGCTCGTCTTTCGCGGTAAAACCATCGGTACGCACGACTCGCAATACCAGTTCATCGAGGTGCGTCTGCACGATTTGTGCCTCACGAACGTGCTGCACGTCCTTGAACAGGTGATCCAGACGACCGACCAGGCGGCCATCCGGGGTACGAACGTAGTCCTCCACCCGCCCCTCAATACGTTCGATCAGCGGAAAGGCGCAACCACACGCACACGAGCCGTCGCGCCGCGTTGCGCGGTCGCCGACCCTGTAACGGACGAACGGCATGGCGCGATTATTGAGGCCCGTCGCGATCATTGCCCCGTCGCCAAGAAGTTCCAGCACACCATAGTCGGGCCGCTGATGCAGGCTCCCCTGTGCACATTCGATAATATTGTTGGTAAATTCCGTGGTTCCGTACCAGTTGAAGGCTTTCGCGCCAAATGCCCGCTCGATGACCGTCCTCTGGAAATCGAGCAGTGTCTCACTCGCTGTAAAAACCGCGCGGGGACGTAGCGCGGTGATTCCATCGTCAGCCATCTGTTTCGCCAGGAGGTATACGGACGACGGATACCCGTGGACGAAATCGGGGGCAAAGTCCGTGAGCGCGTCGATGTAACGCGGCAAATTGTCGGGCGTGAGATGGTATGAGGAACAGAGCAGGCGTTTTTCGATGCGATCCACGCGCCAGAACGGCGGCCGCTGCTGATTGGGTGGAACGACCGGGTGGCCCGAAATGTACGCCCCGCTGCTGAGGTATGGGCAACCCGCCCATGCCTTGTGCCGCCAGCGGAACGCCATCTCCATTTGATGGTATTCCTTCGTGAACCGCACGGTCAGCGGCGTGCCGGTGGTGCCGCTGGTATTGATCGTCATGAGCCGATGTGGATCGAACTCGTCCGAGAGGAATTTCTCCGGCGCCGCGGCAATAGATTGCTTATCGAGGATCGGCCATGCCTTAAAATCGTCGGGTGGCAATTTCTGCTCGCGGTAAAAAGGCACGTGCGTGATCGCATACCGCAGCAAGTCGTGCAGCGCCTGCCGCTGTTCCGCTTCAAGTTGATCGCGAGACTTCCTTTCATTGACCTCGAGTTGTGCGAGCAGGCGCTGGAAGTCCGCGCCATACTTGTCCCGGATATTCCGCGCGCTGGCGAAGTTGACCGCGACGGTCTGCGCCCAGATGGGCAACGAATCGTAGATGCCTTTCCCAGGAATCATTTCGCTTCGATATGGCCGACCCAACCGAAATGCGGACGGAAATGGAAGACTTCGCCAGGTTCGGGCGCAGCCTCGACTTCGTCCGGGCCGAAATCAACCAGTTTAAGATCCGAGATTTGAAATGCCTCGCGGATGGTCGGCACTTTTTGCCAATCGAAACCCATCAGCTGCGTGGCCACAAAATCGGCAGCCACCGGGTTGATGCCCGCGATGAGGACACCACAGGCTTTGGCATCGGCTTCCATCGGCCCGTTGCCCTCGCCGGCGATGATACCGTCGATGATGGTCAGGTACCGCAATGGTTTCACACGCCGTTTGCCGGCGCCGTCGAAATGCCACAACGCTTTATTGAGATCCAACGTCATGCGCCATGTGGTGTCGTTGCCCCACCAGTTGCCGCTGCGTACGACCTTTGTGGTGTCGCCGAACACGCGCGAGCCAACCCGCTTGGCAAGCGGCGCCCAGAGTTTGGTGGCCGCGCCGCCACGCTTCGCGGCGCTCTTGAATGCGGCGATCGCGCGACTCTGGAACTTCGTCGCCGCCTTGCTGTCGGGAAACTCGTCGCCGCCTTCGTCAGGCGTGCCGATGCAGAAGTGCGGCAGGTAGTTCTTGTCTCCGTTGATGCCGACGAGGTTCTTGAGGCTGAGGGTAACCCCGACCTTCTTGTGCGTCTTGAGCTTGGGCAGGTTGATGAACACGTCGGCATCCATCACGCTCCGGGAAATCAGGTATTCGTGTTTGCCCTGGGAATGATGCTGGGCCGTGAACGCCGTGTCGTAGTCCGCGCCGTAGAAGCGCCCTTTTTTGTTGTGGAAGCAACTGTGTTCGCCGAGGTTCACCAACGTGTAGCCACGCGGATCTTCCGGAAGTTTGCGGCGCTCCACGATCACGCCGCGTTCCGTGCGCCAGGCTTCCCTCCGCAAATCAAGCACTTCAAAACGCAGGGCGGGGAATTCACGTCGCAATTGTTCCCGCAGCTTCGGGATCTCCGCACGTTCACAGATCGTGTCAAAATCACTGTCGGTCTGCGGCGCGTCCGCGATGGTCAGGGTGCCCCGTCCGTCCATCGCGGCGGCAACCGCATGTGCGACCGCGGCGATGATAGTGCCGTGCGTGGTGATCTGTTCCCACTCGGCCGGCCGGCCGGCGTGCGACTCGCGGATAAAATTCGGCTTCAACAGCACCCGCTCGCCCGGTCGCACCAGATCGCCCCAGGACAGCCCCAACGCCTTGATTGTCTGGTGCACCGATGAGGCAACAAGGGCAGGGTCGTATCGTGGTTGCTGACGCACAACGGCGCAGCGCGCAGCAACAGGATCCTGATTCATGGGGGAATAGTCTACCACAAATGTGAAAACGTGCCAGCTTCCGGCGAACACCCGGACTTGACTTGTGGGTTCACATTGAATAATTCTTCTGCCCAAAGCTGCGGGCTGCAAGAAACTGACTTTGCGGAACACCTTCGCCTTGATGGTGAAACAGAGACAGTCACAATTGAGGGTTGATGAACTTCGCTGAGTTGCGTTTCTGGGAGTGTTTATTCGGTGCTTTGGCGGTTATTCTCGGTGTGCGCTATCTGTGCGCGCACGTGGCACGCCCGGCGCTGGCGGTATTCGATAAAATCGCTCTGTTCTCATTGGGGCTGTTCCTGTTGCTCTGTGTCAGTTGGGTGACCTTCCTCATTTTTCTGGTAGTGGCGATCACGACGTATGTGGGGCTGGCGTGGATTTTGAAATACCATGCGAAGCACGGCTCCAAGTACCTGTTTGTGTTGATTCCGCTGCAAGTCTTGCCACTCGTGTATTATAAGTACGGCGACTTTTTTGTAAACCGGGTGCTGGGGCTCAATGTGGATGCGCTCCGCAATCTCGTGATTCCCGTCGGGATTTCGTTTTATACCTTCCAAAAAGTCGCCTTCGTCATCGACACGCTCGCGCTGAAATCGCCGTTGCCGCGGTTTCTGGACTACCTGAATTTTGCCGGTTTTTTCCCTCAGATCGTGGCCGGACCGATTGAACGAAAGGCGAATCTGCTTCCGCAGATGGAAACGTTTCGTTTCCGGTGGCTGCCCGAAAAGATAGACGAGGGAGTGGGTTGGATTGTTGTCGGGTTGTTTTTCAAATGTTGTCTTGCCGACAACCTGGCCGTTTACTTCAACGGCAGTTCGAGCACGAATCCATACTTGATCTGGGAGGCCAACCTCATCTTCGGGTTGCGGATTTACTATGATTTTGCGGGCTACAGTCTTGTGGCACTGGGCGTCGCCCGGTGCTTGGGCATCAATCTGACCCTGAACTTTCGGAGTCCATACTGTTCGACCAGCGCCACAGAATTCTGGCGGCGCTGGCATGTCACACTTAGCGGGTGGTTTCGCGACTACGTGTATATCCCGATGGGAGGCGGGCGCGTGAAGTGGTGGGCATTCAACGTGGCGGTGGTGTTTATCGTGTCAGGCGCCTGGCATGGTGCGGGATGGAACTTCATTTTGTGGGGAGCGCTCCACGGTCTCTTGCTGATCACCAACCGGCTGGCCGGCAAACTCAATGTCCCGCGTCCACTGGCCTGGGGACTCACTATGCTCGGCAGCTTTTATGCCTGGTTGAGTTTTTACGAACTGCGCACCAACATACTGCTTCAGAAATCGAAAGTGTTACTGATGCCGGCAACCTACAACAGTCAAGCCCTGCACGAGGCAATAGGAGTCCTGACTTCCGGTGGTGGGGTCGCGCTGGCAGGGTTTCTCCTGCTCACTGCGCTAACGCTTTTGGCTGAATGGCTCTCGGTAACGGACAAGAATGAGGAATACTACTACCTCCGACAGCCACTCGCGCTGGGGGTGCTCGTGGTTTTGACGTTGTTACTCGCGCCTGGAAAGACCAATGCCTTTATCTACTTCGCATTCTAGCAACGGCGTGCCATGGATGGCAGCACGATTACTTGTCGTGGCAGTTGCCACGTGGGTAGTGGGTGCGTTCTACACGATGCGCATAAACCCCGAGATAGCGTTTTTCCGCCACTGTGCCGCCGTAAAAGAATTGTGGGCGGAGAAGCTCGACCTCGAGCACACAAACAAAATCGTATTCTGCGGCGGATCAAGCTGCAATACATCCGTGGACGGGGAGAGGTTGCTGAACCGGTATGGTCTGCCCGCGCTGAATATGGGACTCGGCGCGGGCATGGGTGCAGAGGTCCTCACCCATTACGCGCAAACCGCAGTGCGGACCGGTGACACATTGATCGTCGGGCTCGAGCCGGATCTGCTGTCGGGACCACTCCGGATCGAGTCGCTGGGCGCCCAGTTTGGTTTTTCAATCGGTAAACCGTCGCTGCTTCGGGACCCCTATCGAGTCGACTGGCCTTCCGTGCTGCTGGATTTGCGACCCGGCGGTTATCACACATTCACACTGATCGCCAAAGTGATTCTCCACCGAGCACTTTATCCTTATTTTGCGTCCGAGCTCCATCCAAGCGGTTGGCACGAAGTGGGCGAACGCGGCATTATAACGTCCGCCAAGGAACCCCCGACGAAGCTTTCAAAGGAAGGGCGTTTCTGGCTGGTTGGCCTGAGCAAATGGTGTGAACAACGCAATGTGCGCGTAGCTTACACCCTCCCGTGGGGATATTGCTCTCCCCGAAATTTGCCACACTTCCAAGGTTCCAACTTGCGTTTCCTGTACGAGGTGGCGGAGACGATGCCTGTCCTCAAAGACCCCTACCTCGGCGCGGACACAAATCAGGCCCACTTCGCAAATACCGCATTTCATCCCACTGGAGAAGGAGCGGCGTTGAGAACCGATGAACTCGCCAGAGAAATCAGGTCGTGGTCACTATGGACCCGGGACGAACTGAGCGACCGTCTCAAGGCTCTCCTCGTGGGGCCAGAGGAGTAAGTCCTCTGCTAAAGCACCAGCGGCAAGCGGCCCGTCCGCGAAAGCTCGTCGAATCAGGACACCACCTTATGTGCCTTTCTCTTGACCTATTCTGTTGAGCTACCTATCTTGGCGCCAGTGTCTGGGGAACAAATGTTCAGGAGCATTCTAGTAGAGGTTGGGGATTTTTTGACGCTTCTGGGGCTGATGCAGTGGCGTTACCGACACCGGCTGGTGATTTTCGTCTTTGCCCGAGCTACAAAAAAACTCCTGAATCTGCGGCTTTTGGACGGGATGGTGTTGCCCTTTCGGGCTGTGATCGCGTATGCCGCTATTGACATGCCTAGCGGGCTAAGATTCCTGATAGAAATTGCCCAAAGGCACGTCTATTCAAATTTCGTGACGTCCCAGGACGCTGGAATTGAAATCTTGTATGATGTCGGGGCAAACAGCGGCTTTCTATCCCTGACTCGATGTCTTGAGAACCGACAGTTACAAGCGGTTTGCTTTGAGCCCCACCCGAAAACTTTCAGTATCCTGAAAAGAAACATCGGACTAAACGCTCTTACCGACCGAGTGACCCCCGTCAATGTTGCCGTGGATCGGTCCTCGGGAATCCTGCACTTGAATATTGCCGAAGGTGATAGCATGGCCGGCGTGACGCGCAATTTCTTGGGACAAGGTACCCCGAGCGAGATAGCGATCCCGGCCGTTTCCCTGGACGAGTATGCCCAGCAACACGGGCTCTGGCCGGACGCGATCAAAATCGATGTGGAAGGCCACGAAGAGCAAGTCCTGCTGGGGGCGAAACAAGTCTTGGGAAGGGCAAAGCTGCTTGTCATGGAGGTTCACTCAGAAGAACTCAAGGCGCGATGCACGTCTATCCTAAAATGGGGGGGGTATCATGTTGCAGAGAATGGTTCGCTGTTGTTTTGTCAAAGGCATCATCGGGGCTGACTCTTCGCTCTTGATATGTCGGTACAATTTAGGCCGTAGCGATTGCCTGGCGTCGTCGACTACCGCCCACTGCGATTATCGATCTCGGCGGGCGGCCAGTTCTTCAAACACTCGAATCATTCGCTGGCCATAGTGCTCGTGTGTGTACAACCGATGAAATTTCTCGCGGTTGGCGGCCCCCATGCGCTGCCGCAACGCCGGGTCATTGGCCAGCCGCAGGACCTTTTCCGCCAAATCCAGCGGATCTTGCTCCGCCACCATCAGCCCGTTGACTCCTTCCTCGATGATGTCAGGGATGGAAGCGCGCGACGTGGTCACCACCGGCAACCCAGCCTGCATGGCCTCCAATAGAACCAGGCCAAGCGTCTCGTAGTAATAGAATGTCGGGAAAACAAGCATGTCCGCCGCTACGAGCAGTTGCCACTTCTGCTCCCCAACGACTCGACCGACAAACTCGACACCGTCAGCCAGGCCCTCGCGCAGCACCAATTCACGGGCAGCCTCCTCGTCAGCACCCTTAAACCAGGCCCCGGCAAAAATGAAGCGGATGTCACGCCGCTGCTTCCGGATCCTGGCGGCGCTTTCCAGCACCACCAGGACTCCTTTCTCGCGAATCAAATTACCCAGATATAACACGGAGATCCCCTGTCGATCCTTCGGGGGCTGGGGCATCGGCGAGTAAACCTGAACGCCATCTGTCGCAGGGAAAATTCTCTCTTGAGGAAGCCATCTTTTCAGATTCGGACGAAGACGGTTACCCATGACGATTCCCCCGACCGCGCGGCTACAAGTGGTCTTGATGACTCGCTTCATAAATGGGGACGAACGATCATAGAAATCCGGTAAATTGTTGCCGTGCGCATAAACAATTGTCGGCACTCGAAACGTGCGGGCAATCGCCAAAAACAACGCGTCCCTTAGAAAAGCGTTGCGGTTTACCGAAATCGGGCAGGAACAAAAATCAAATCGACGTGTCAGGAGATAATAAATCTCCAAGAGTATGATCCGCGCCATTCGGAACAGCTTACCAACCCGAAAAGTCTCCACATCGGCCACATTGCGAGCGGTCGAAATGTCGATAAACGTCACGTCAAACCGGCTCGTGAACTCCGATTTCAGCAGCGCCTGATACGTCACACTTGGCCCGAAGTAGGGCGGCGGCAGATAGCCGAACAGCAGGATCTTTGTTCGCGTGTGTGACATTCCAGAAGATCGCGAAGTGCCGCTGACCGGCTTCAACTCATACGCTGCTTGAGCACCAGGTAGTTGCCGATGGCGAGTGCATCGATGCCCGTGCCGTAGAAACACCGGATCGCTTGCGGTGGCGTACAGACGATCGGCTCGCCCATGATATTAAACGATGTGTTCAACACACACGGCACGCCGGTGATATTTTCGAATTCCTTGATCACCTGCCAGTAGAGCGGATTTGTTTTCTGGCTGACCGTCTGCGGCCGGGCCGTCCCGTCCACATGCGTGATCGCCGGCACTTTCGCCTTTTTGTCGTCCTTCACCTGCGTGATGAAGAGCATGAACGGGCTGTCGGTAATGTGCTCGAAATACTCCGGCGCTTTCTCCTCGAGCACCGACGGCGCGAACGGCCGGAAATCTTCGCGGTGCTTGACCCATTTGTTGACGACGTCGCGCATCTCGGCCCGGGTCGGGTCGGCAAGCAAACTGCGGTTGCCAAGCGCCCGCGGTCCCCATTCCATCCGGCCCTGATACCACGCCACGATTTTGCCGTCGGCGATCAGCCGGGCGACCTCCTTGGCGGGGTTGTCCATCTTGCGGTAATCCACCTTCGAATTGTCGAGCGCCGCGAGAATCTCGCTGTCGCCGTACGCCGGCCCGAGGAACGCATGGTCCATCACGTAATTGTGCGGCGCGCCGTTTAGTTGGTGGTGAATGTGCAATGCCGCGCCGACGGCGCAACCCGCATCGCCGGGATTGGGAGGGATGAAGATGTTCTCGAACAGCCCGCTTTCCAATATCTTGCCGTTGAGCACGCAATTGAGCACGACACCGCCGGACAGGCAGACGTTCTTCTTGCCGGTGCGGGCTCGCAGCGCTTTGAGGTAGGCCAGGAGCGTTTCCTCGAGGAGTTCCTGCAGGCTTGCCGCGATGTCCTCATGCTTGGACTCAATGGCTGAGTTCGGCACGCGGGCGGGGCCAAAGGTGTCGAAAAACTTACGACTCAACATGTCCGGGCCGGTGAACGTCGGGTCGAACCAGCTCAGGTCAAAGCGGAATGATCCGTCCGCCTGTGTGCGCACAATCTGGCGGAACTGCTCGAGGTACGTCGGCTTGCCGAAAGACGCAAGGCCCATGACTTTGTATTCGTCGTGGCCGGGCTTGAAGCCGAGATACTTCGTGACTTCCATGTAGAACATGCCCCACGAATGCGGGTAGGGTATCGTCTCGATGACGCGGATCTTGTTCCCCTCGCCGACAGCCGCGCAGCACGAGTCGCGCTCGCCTTTGGCGTCGATCGAGAGAATCAGGGCATCCTGGAACGGCGAACAAAAATACGCCGCCGCGTTGTGCGTAGCGTAGTGGCTGAGCCAGTGAAACTTCAGGGGCGTTTTGCGCCGGCGGTTGAATAACGGCTCGGTCTTGAGATGGTCTTTCAGCAACGTGACCGATTGCACGAGATGATAGGCAGCCCGGGCCGGGTCGCGGTGCGCCCGCGCGAGCCGGAAACCGAGGTGGGAGCGGAACTCCTGCCATGGATCATAATAGTAACCGACCGCATCGATGTCGTCCGCCTTGATGCCCGCGGTTTTAAGGCAGTAGTCAATGCTTGCGTGAGGCAGTCCCGTCTCGTAGCCGAAATAGCCGGCAAAGCCGACGTGCTTCACGCGCTTGAAACGCTCTTCCTCGACCGCCGCGACCAGCTTCCCGTCCTGCACCAACGCCGCCGCCGCGTCGTGCACTGCCCCTGAAATTCCCAAGATGTTCATCGTGTTTGAATATTACAAATTCCCGTTGGCTGTGCGAGTTATTTTAGCCGCCGCAACAACCAGCCCCACTTCGCGTCCGCAACTTCCGCTTGACCCGGTAGTAAGCGTTTGTCGCCCCAAAGAAGGGCGGCTTTTGCAAGATTGCAGGCAAACCGCCACGCTCCCAATACTCGGCAAGGATCCGCTGGCTGTTGGCCAGGCTGACATCCGCTCGCGCCACGGATTTTGCGGCGGGATGGACCCGTATTTGGGCGCAAATTTCGGGCGCGTACACCAGTTTCCCGTGTTGCGCCATCCGCAGCCACAACTCCCAGTCGAACGCGTTGTCGAACTCCACGCGAAGCGGGCCCGCCCGCTCCAGCAGCTCGCGCCGAAAGAAAACCGACTGTTGCCCGATGTAGTTAATCCCGCAGAGCAGGACGCGGAAATCGAAGGGAATGCCGCGGGACACCCGCAGGACCTTGCCGTGCTCGTCCATGATCTCCACGTCGCCATAAACCAAATCGGCGCCCGTGCGTTGCAGGGCCGCCACGGCCACGCTCACGGTATTCCGATTCATCGTGTCGTCGGAATTGAGCCACGCCAGGATCTCGCCCGTGCACATCTTGAACCCCTTGTTCAACGCGTCCACCTGTCCGTGATCGCGTTCCGAAACCCAGCGAATACGGGGTGCCCCGCGCAGAATGGCCGGCGTCCCGTCGGTCGAACCGCCGTCGATAACAATGTGCTCGATGTCCGGGTAATCCTGCTCACGGATGCATTGAAGCGTCTGCGGCAGGTATTGGGCCTGGTTGAACGATGGCGTGACGATGGAGACCTTGGGCATGACCATAATGCGAAACGCGATAGTAACAGGCGAAACGGAATTGTCGAGAACCGCCGCCGGTAGTCCAGCCTGTGGTCGCCACCTCTTTAGAATCAGGTCTTATGAAGTTGGTCAGCTGGTAATCCGGTCCAGCCTTGGGATTTTTGGAAAGACGTAGATCTTCAACAGAATAGGCACAAACACGCCGCTCGCCAGCAGGAGGGGGCCGGAGAACACAAATAATGGACCAGTCCATAGGTGGAGTTTCTCAAGTAGCCCCTTCTCAATGCCAATAACCATCGTGTTCATGAGGTAGATTACAAAGGTGTATTTACCGCAGAGCAACAGCCAGGATGACGAACGCCAACGGGGGACGCGGCACAACCCGTGCAAGGCCGGAATGGACAACAACGCAATCGGGTAGCTCGGCATGCTCCAGTATACAGATGCGACCAGGACTGCGATGAAAGTGGTAAGAGTGAAGCTGAAAAACCTGTCCACGAATGCCATCCATGCCGACGAACGGGCGGCCGCGTACCCGGCCGCCACAAACACGAAAGCATGTTCGGTGACCCGATCCAGACAAAACAGGGTAGGGCCTCCTACGAAATGGAGCACCAGCGCCACTCCCAGAAGCGGCTCCAACCTGTCCCTGCTGAGCCGCAGTGCAACCGGCGCGAGCAATTGGAATACGAGCAAGGCGTAAATGTACCAGAGGCTGGCGGCGTGGCTGGCCATTGGCCGGATCAGGATCTCCTCAAGACCCCGCCAGAAACTCTCCGGGGGCGACTGCACATGCAGGAAACGTTGTCCGATCACCTTGCCCACGATCATTAACCCGCCGAACAACAGGTACGCTGGCACAAAGCGCCAAAACTTGCGCACCGCATAACCACGATAGTCTCGCAATGTACGAATCGGGTTGTAGGCATAGAAGAAAACGAATCCACTGAGGAACATGAAAAACGACATGTGGAACCGGTAGAGGGCTTGGTCAACCACCATGTACCAGGCAAAGCCTTTCGGAAAGTTCCCCCCCTGCCAGGCCACGAGATGTCCGAACACGACGAGCACAATCGCCAATCCTTTGGCGCTATCAACGTCGTCCAACCTTGGTTTACCACTCATGTTCCTGGGGTGGCTGCGAGGCAGTAAACGAAGCTTTTACCAATACGGCACGGCCAAGGTCAATGCGGCAGTGGCCGTCCCGATGCCCAAGAAGCGCATTCGCATAAGCCAGCGTTGGCTAACTTGCAGCGTTTATACCTGTGTCCGTGGATTTCGCCGGTTTTCGTTTTCAGGGGATTGGCTGCCACCGGCAGTCCGGCTTGCGGTGGCGCGATACTAGCTGTACAATCCGCCTTCGTTCATGAAACTGCTGGGCATCTCTACCGACGACCTTCAGAACCCGCCGATGGCCAGGGCGTTTATCACACGGCTGACCACCTTGCTGGTGGGAATCGGGATCGCAGTGATTATTGGATACTGGTTGGGCAATGGACAAACATTCTACTTAACTTGCTCCGTGGGGGTATTGGTCGTCGTTCTCGTCGCCTTCGGGATGCAGCGAAAAGCCTGGATCTTGATTCCGCTGACCTATCTCATGACGGGCGTCCTCGGTAAATTGCCGCTCCGGTTGACCCCGCGGGATCTGGGTGTGCTGCTGGCGGCCACCTCATATGTGGCGTATCGGGTGCTATCACACGAGAACATGCGACCCAAGCTACATTTGTTGGATTTGTTGGTTGGGCTCAATGTCATTTACCTCGCGTTCAACCTGGTCAAGAACCCGATCGGTTTCCTCATCTTCGGATCCCAGAGCATCGGCGGCCGTCCGGTTGTGAACATCTGTATTGCGCTGCTGGCGTACTGGGTGATCATCCGCCTGCCAAACAACGTCACCTCGGTGTCGCGCATCCCCTACTACGTACTGGTATCAGCAACAGTTGTGAGCGGGTTGAATTTACTTTTGTATATCGTACCCTCCTTGACATCAGCAGTTTCGAGTTGGTACTCAGGTGTGGAAACCCATGAATATCTGGCTGTGTTGGCGGGCCAGCCTGGAATCCAGCGGCTGAAGGGATTGGCGACGTTTGGTTTCCAGTTGTCCCTCGTGTTGTGCGCGTACTACCCGCCGGCCACCCTGTTTGATCCGCGACGACCCCGGTTCTACGCAATGCTCCTCGGCACAGTCTGTATTCTGGCATCCGGGTTCCGCAATTTTATGTTGTGGGAGATGGCTGCCTTGGCAATCGGTGGTTGGCTACAGCAGCGCTGGCGGGAATTGGTGAAAGCCGGATTCTTTGGCGCGATGTTACTCGCGCTGCTGGTCTTGGGGCAGGGGCGAGTCTACCGATTGCCCGAGACGGTCCAACGGTCGCTTGCGTTCCTGCCGGGTCAATGGTCCCCAACCGTTGTTGCGGAGACGGAAGAAAGCACCACGTCGCGGTTCCAGCTTTGGAAAGAAGTGATTGAGTGGGGGCAGATCAAAGACTGGTGGCTCGGTGACGGCTTCGGCGCCAATCTCGAAGATGCCATCGCTACATATCGGGGAGGACACGGAAGCTACAAGGACTGGGTCATCCTCTCCGGCAGCTTCCATAGCGGGCCCCTTACTACGATTCGCTATGTCGGCATCTGCGGATTGGTGTTTTTGTACCTGCTTACAATCAGCGCCGCCTTCTACTCCTACCGCTGCGTCAACGAATGCCGTGGAACGCCGCTGTTTCCCGTCGCGATTTATTTTGCGATTCAATTGATCTGGGGACCGGTCCATTACACCTTCGTCTTCGGCGGCTATGACGGCTTTATGCCCGAACTGCTTTTTTACGTCGGCTGCCTGCGGTTGCTGTTCCGCATGTCGGATGAATTGAAACAAAACGCGGTTGCGGAAACGAGACCTGCTCCGGCGCAATCCCTCGTCAGCGCGCCGGCATGAACGTCCTGGTTTGGAACAGTTGGGTAGCTCCTCCGGTGGGTGGGATGGAGCGAATCGCGCTGGAGATTGCCCTCCAACTACATTCCCGCAAGCACACCGTAGTGCTCGTGGGAGCCTACGACAAGGCACCGGAACTGCGCGTAAAAATTCCCGCCGACATGCCGTACTATTTCTTCGACCTATATCGTAGCCGTATCAAACCTCACCTCGCCGCTGGCCGGTTGCTGGGACGGGTGATCCGGGATCACAAAATCGAAATCGTGTCCGCTCACGGATCCGTTTTCGCAAGCCATCAGGTCTGTCGCCGTCGCGGTATCCCCCACGTGTGGACAATCCACGGTGCGGAAGCGCGGCCTAATAGCCTCTTGGGCCGAATGAAGACCGCGGCACTGGCGCGCGTGCTTTATGACCCGCTCAGTCATGCGGTTGCCGTTTCGACTGCCACAGCCGAGATCATTCATCAGCAATTCCCCCGGCTGGACGCAGCCCATCTACATGTGATCAATAACGGCGCGCCGCACGAGGCGTCATTGCTGAAATTGCCGCTACCCCACGCGGGACCACCATGGCAACTGGGGTTCATTGGACGATTGGCAGAACGAAAACGTCCATTAGATCTGGTTGAGGTGGCCAGAAAACTTGACAAGCGGCTGGATTTCAAGCTGCATGTCTTCGGTGAGGGACCCTTGGAAAAACCACTGAAAGCTGCCATCGCTCGCCATCATCTGGAAAACCGATTCGTGATGCATGGCTACTGGGACAAGGGCAGCGCGGGCATGCTGGAACAGATTCAGGTGCTCGTGCATACCGACAGCGTCGAACCCTTCGGCGGCGCGCTGGTCGAGGCACAATTGAGTGGTCGCCCGGTCGTGGCCTACCGCGTCGGTGGCAATCCCGATATTGTCGAGAACGGCGCGACCGGATGCCTCGTGCCACTGGGCGACATCAATGCGTTTGCCGATGGTGTCCACGCCATTGCCGAGAAGAGTTTTGCCGATTTTTCGGTGGCAGCCCGTGAACGTGCCATAAAATGCTTTTCTTTGGCGCACATGGCAGACCAATATGTCGCGCTTTTCGAACGCGTATGCGCGAAAAACTAAAAAAGTTTATACCAACCCCTCTGTGGCAGGGCATGAAGCTCGTCACCACCGTCATGGGTTGGCGCCGTCCGCATGTGATGTTGACATCCCATGACATCGCGATGCTGGAGAAGTGGGGCCGCGACCGCCGCTCGCTGGTAGAAATCGGCCTTTTCGAAGGTGGTTCGGCCCTGATTCTGCGGCAGGTGATCCACCCGGAAGCGATCCTGACACTGATCGATCCGTTCGTACCGGACAGCATCTCGGGAATGCGCGGCAGTTACTGGATCAGCCGGGTCGTCGTCAATCGTTGTCGGCGAGGGCGGGTGGAGTTCATAAGAGATTTCAGCTTTAACGCGGTCAAGAACTGGAATCGGAAGTTGGATTTTGTCTTTATCGATGGTGATCACTCTGAGCAAGGCTGCCGGCAGGACTTTGAGGATTGGGAATCGCACGTGTCCCCGGGCGGCGTGATCCTGTTCCATGATTCGCGCAAGGGTCAGCCGTCCGTGCAGCCCTGGATGGGTGCCGATGGCTCGACCAAAGTCGTGAACGAATTATTCCGCCACCACCAGCATCCGCGCTGGCGGATTATCGACGAGGGCGGCTCCATTGTCGCGATTCAACGGGTGTAACGCATGCGCATCGCGTTGCTCGGGGATTTCGACACATTTCTTTTCCGCGGGGTGGAGCGTCCGCTCTCCCGCTCCTATTATCGCCTGAGTCCTGCGCTGAACCTTGCGCGTGGATTTGCCGAACTGGGAACCCGTGACATCCATTATCTCGTGGTGACGCCCGAGGTCGATCGATTGACCGTGGATGATGGCCCGTTCGGGAGATTGCATCGAATCCCCCAACCGCGCGGCTCCGGCAGCGCCACGTTCTTCCTGTGGCGCCGGCATTTGATCCTGAAAGAACTGGCGAAAATCCAGCCCGACATCGTCCACGGACAGGGCACGGAGGCGGAGTACGCGTTTACCGCCGTGACTTCCCCGTACCCGAACATCATCACCGTGCATGGCATCATGCACCGCGTGCATCGCGTCACGCCGCCGCCGTTGTTGTCGCTTAACCACGTGCCCCGCTGGATTGAAAAATTTGTGGTCCACCGGGTGAGTGACGTGATCTGCCTCAGCCACGAAGTGGAACATTTCTTCAAGGAACGCAGCAGCCGGGCACGCTGTCATTTCGTCCCCAATGCCGTGGCCCCCTGTTTCTTCGATGTCCAGCCGCAACCGCGCACGGAAGCTGGCTTCGCGCTTCTGTTTGTCGGGTCGATTTACCCGTTGAAAGGGGTCCACGACCTCATTGAGGCGTTCGCGGAAGCCCAGAAAAAGCTGGGGACCGGAATCCTGTTACGAGTTATCGGCCAGGCGGGTCGCGATGGCATCAAGTACGAAAAAGGGCTGCGCCGTCGCGCGGAAGAATTACGCGTCGCCGATCGCATCCAATGGCTCGGTGTGCTCAATGAAAGGGATGTCGCGCGTCACCTCGCTCAAAGTGACATACTCGTGTTGCCGTCCTTTCAGGAAACGTCACCGATGGCGGTGGCCGAAGCCATGGCTGCGGGAGTGCCGGTAATTGCCACGCGCGCCGGTGGCACTCCTGAGTTGGTCGAACAGAATCAAACCGGCCTGCTCGTCACCCCGGGTCGCAGCGATGAACTGACGGAGGCATTGTGCCAGCTGCTACCCAATGCGGCGCTCCGCCGTCAGTTCGGCGCGGCGGGTCGCGTCAAGGCGCTGGCTGCATATGCGCCACGGGTCGTTGCCGAAAAAACACTCGCGGTTTACGAAACGGTTCGTCAGAGGCACTGACAGTTGGGCGTTGGGGCCTACTCGTGGACGTTACGCACCAGATATTTCGGCTTGCGACCGATCTCGTAATTCATGCGCACGAGGTATTCGCCAACCATCCCCGTAATCGTCACTGAAAAACCCCAGAGTGCCAGTGACGTGGACAGCACTCCGAACGGCCAGGAATGGATAAGGATTCCGGCCAGCAAGCCTGCCCCGCCAAGTCCCACGGCCCCAATGCCAATCACTTCAACAAATTGAAACGGTTTCGTTGTCGCGCCCATGAACACCGACATAAACTGGTCTAACCGCACAAAGAAACCGTGCTTGGACCCTTCGCCACCGGGTCGTTCCTGGTGGCTGACGGGCACCTCGCCGACCTTGAAACCGAGCTTGGAAAAAAGCACCGGGAACCAGCCACGCGATGTTGAATAGTGCGATATCTCCTTGGCCGCCGCGTTGGTATAGGCCCGCAGAAAACAACCGTAGTCATGAATCGGCGTGGGCGCGTCATTGCGGATGAGATAGTTGGTAATCAGAGAAGGTAATTTGCGCGAAAGGAATGGATCCTTGCGGTCCGTCCGCCAGCCGCAGACCACGTCATAACCCTTGGCCATTTCCTCCAGCAGCTTGGGAATATCAGCCGGATCGTTTTGGAGATCGCCATCCAACGTAACGACGAAGGCGCCTTTGGCATGGTCAAACCCCGCGTACGTCGCGGCGTGCTGGCCGAAATTGCGCCGCAACTCGATGACCTTCAACCAGGGATATTGTTTACGAGCCTCAATCAGTTTGAAAACCGTCGTATCCTCACTCCCGTCGTCGACAATCATCACCTCCGCCGGTGATGGTAGCTTGGGCACAATCCGGGCGAGACGTTCCAACAGTAGTTCGATGTTGGCCTCCTCGTTGTAGACCGGGATAACAATTGTCAGGGCCGCGCTCACGAATGACGCGACTATACTAACCGAGCGCGACGATGATAAAGAGAATTATTCGCAACATGACAATTGGGATTGTTGCGACCACAAACGCACACTATCATTCATGACTAATATGCCTCTGGAGACTGGCGACGAACCAACCAAACGGGCCCAGGCGGAGAGTCGATTTTACGATCGCTACGCCGAACACCTTTCCCCGGAACGGCTCGCGCCTCAAGAAGTGTTTGCCCCGACCTGCCGGGAGAACCTTTATGTCCTCGAGCAGTTGGGCGATTTGCGTGGCAAACGCGTGTTGGACATCGGCTGCGGGCAGGGTGATACGTCGGTGTTCTTCGCCCTTGGTGGAGCCGAGGTTCACGCTTTGGATGTTTCAGAACGGATGGTGGCTATCACGAATGAATTGGCCCGACATCACGGCGTGGGCGAGCGGATAAGCGCGCAGGTTTGTCGTGTCGAAGACATGAAGTACACAGACGATTATTTCGATCTCGTCTTCGCTGATGGCGTTCTACATCATCTGGATATGCCGCAAGCGGTGCCGAGTATCGTCCGCGTGATGAAACCAGGCGGACGCGGTATCTTTCTTGAGCCACAAAGGGGGAGCATCTTCAGCGAAATCTATCGTCTCTTCGCCACCGATCTACGAACGGAGAATGAACACCCGCTCGAACAGCGTGACTTCGATTTTCTGGCCGGCCAATTCGGCCGACTGAGTCATCGGGAGTTTCATTTGGTGTCTCTGGTTCTGTTCGCAATGCGTTTTGCCTCACTGAAACTTTCGGGCCAGGCGTTTCCCTACTGGATGGATGAAGTGCGTCAGGGTCAGTATCACCCCAAACTACTGCGCCGCCTGCAGAGTGTCGATGAATGGGTGTTTCGTCATTTCCCGGCGCTACGCAAGTACACCTGGCTGACGGTGATCGTCGCGGAAAAGCCGAAAGGCTAGGTTTTTTTCGCCCGGATGATGTCGCAGACGTACTTGATCTGCGAATCGGTCAACTCTGGAAACATAGGCAACGACAGACAGCGGCCGCTGAGCCGTTCCGCGACGGGAAAATCACCGTGCTTGTACCCGAGCGACGCGTACACCTTCTGAAGATGCAGTGGCACGGGATAATGCAGCCCAGTGTCTATGCCCGCACCAGATAATCGCTCCCGCACCTCATTGCGGCGATCAGTCTCAATGACGTAGCAGTGCCAGACGCATTCGGAATCGGCGAACGTGGCTGGAGCCGTGGCACCGCTCCCGTCGAGCAATTCAGCATAGCGCCGCGCGTGGACGGCGCGTGCGGCGTTCCCGGCGTCGAGGTGCTTGAGCTTGATTCGCAACACGGCACCCTGAAAACTGTCCATCCGGTAGTTGTAGCCGATCTCGTCATGGTAATAGCGCTGGCTCTGGGCGTGGTCGCGCAGACTGCGGGCACGCCTGGTATAGGCATCGGTGTTGGTGACCAGCGCGCCACCTTCCCCGTAGGCGCCGAGGTTCTTGCCCGGATAGAAGCTGAAACAGGCGGTGCAACCGAACTGACCGACGCGCTTTCCTTGATACGTTGCTCCGTGCGCTTGCGCGGCATCTTCAATGACGGGAATGCCGTGTTTGGCAGCGATGGCGAGGATTGGTGACATCGCAGCGGGCATGCCGTAGAGATGCACGGGCACGATGGCCCTGGTGCGCGGGGTGATGGCCGCCTCCAGCTTCGTGGGATCAAGTGTGCGACGAACGGGATCGATGTCCACAAATACTGGTTTCGCCCCGACGTAATTGATCGCCCACACGGTAGCGATGAATGTAAACGGCACGGTGATGACTTCATCGCCGGGACCGAGGTTGAGACACCGCAAGGCCAGGTGTAGTGCGCTGGTGCCGCTGTTGAGGCTGACGCAATGGCGTACGCCGCAATAAGCGGCGAATTCCTGTTCGAAGTCCCTGGTGGGTGGCCCTTGGGCAAACGCCGTGGATTCGCATACCGCTTCCAACGCCGCCAACACTTCGTTACGAATCGCTTGATACTGGGCTTTGAGGTCTACGTACGGAACTTTAGTCATGGTTATCTGTCACTAAGTCGTTGCGGATAAATACGATAAATCCAAGAGCACCGGAAGCGAATTTCACCTGAAACGCCACCCTAACACATCTGGCTTAAGACACAATTTCAAATTCAGGCACTACCCGGCCACGACCCGGCTTGACGGGAGCGCATAGCTCCTCTAGGATTGCGGCTTGCGCGTTCGGAACGCCCACCTGATACAACTCGATATTTAGACCCGATCATGACCCCCACCGGCACAAAATTGCTCAACCATCTTGACGCGATGCGCTGCGTCTCTTGCTCAGAGCATTTGGAGTTGAGCGAGTCGGGTCTGCACTGTCTGGGTTGCGGCCAGCGTTTCCCGATTTCTGACGACGTGCCGTTTCTTCTCGACTCCCACGATAGCGCGAGCCAGGAACTGGCGGGGCACATGGAGGCTTTGTTTCGCTTCCCTGCGTTCTACTGGCTCAAGATCAATCTACTGCTGAAGTTGAACAAGACTGACGACCTGGACCTGCGGGATTATCTGCTTCAGAAAGCCGTCCTGGATGTCGGCTGCGGGCCGTTCTACTACGGCTACGATGCGACACTGGCCAGCAGCATTGTCGGGCTCGACCTCTCCCGCCAATTCGTCCGCGCGATGAACGAGCGCGATCCGAAGAACCTGTACCTTGTCGCCAATGCCAAGAAGATCCCCTTCACCAGGAAGTCTTTCGATGTGTCGTTCTTGCGGTACGTCATTCATCACATTCCTGGCGACACGAGCCAACTGCTGGCAGAGGTGGCCCGCGTCACACGGCAGTACCTCATCATCTTTGACCACGTCCGCTCGGATGTGCCGTGGCAACGGGCCATCCAAACGACCTACTGGAAATCGTTCGACAGTGGTCACCACTACAACACGATGGGTGAATGGAACGAATTGTTGCGCCCCTACAAGGTCGCCGCGTTCCGCCGCACCGGGCGCATGTTCGGCAACATCTGTCAGATCATTCTCGATTTGAGGGGACGTGATTGATGGGGCTGATGGACAAATCGTTCTTCGACGAGTTGTACCGTCGTGAAAAGAAACACTGGTGGTTTGATTGTCGCCGTCGGCTTGCCGGTGAGGCGTTGCGAAGATACGACGTGCGGCAGCCAGGACGCATCCTTGACATGGGCTGCGGCACCGGTGCGATGCTGGATGAACTGCAGCGATTCGGCACGGAGTTTGGCCTCGATGTCTCCGCGACGGCATTGACCTACTGTAAGAGCCGTGGTCATCAACGCCTGGCTCTCGGCGTGGGCGAGGACCTGCCGTGGCGCGAGGCGACGTTCGATGGAGTGGTATCGTTGGATGTGCTTGAGCATATCGAGAACGACACCCGCACGGCACAGAACCTTTTTCGTATTTGCCGAGACGGTGCCGTGGTGGTCATCACCGTGCCGGCAACACCCTGGCTGTGGACAACGCGCGACGACCGGCTCTTGCATAAACGGCGTTACACGAAGGCGCAACTCACGGCCGTCGCGCGCGGCGCCGGCTTTGAGGTCGTCAAGTGCAGCTATTACTGTGTGTTCTTTTTCCCAGTGGTCGCGGCGGTGGTGCTCTTGCACCGATTGCTCGGGCGTAAGCCAGATGTTAAAGATGACGTGCCGTCAGTGAATCCAATTCTGAATGAGGTGTTTCGTTGGCTTCTGCTAATGGAGCAATGGTCGTTGCGGTGGATCGATTTCCCTTTCGGCGTGAGCTTGTTTTGCGTGCTGCGGAAGCCCTCACCCGCCGGCAGCCGCAAGGAGGCTTGACCGCCTCCCGCTTTTTCCCTAGGGTACGCGGCGATGCGCCCGATGGAATCGCTTCAACGTCGCCCGGCCTGGCCGGCGCTTGTATTGTTCGTGGCAGCTTTCTTCCTGCGGTTGTTTCTGGCGCCTGACCTTGGCCCCTTTCCCAAAGATGTCGAGGTCGGCGTCGCGTATGGCGCCTACGGGGCGGAACATGGTGTCACGAAGCTGCCGGATTTGTTTACCGAAAAGAACTGGCCGGTCATGTATCCACCGCTGTTTATCTACCAGGCGGCGGCCATTGGAAGAATTGGCGCCCACCGACTGGCGGCGCTGGAGAAGACCTACCCGGATGTCGCTGCCGCGTGGCTGCGCGTCCGCTACAAGCTGTTGCCGATCATTTACGACATACTGACCGGGGTTTTGATTCTGTTGGTGTTGGCAAAGTTCGCCCCACCACCGTGGCCACTGCTGGGCGCAGCTTTCTATCTGTTCAACCCATGCGTGGTCATCGATTCGGCCGCCTGGGGACACCTGGATTCAATCCATTCGTTTTTCATTGCCTTGACGGTTGTGTGCCTGGGAATGGCGTGCGGGCCACGACAGGACCGTTGGCTGGTCGGAGCGTGGCTGATGTTCGCCCTCGCGGTGTGTACCAAGCTGCAAAGTATCGTCATGATCCCCTTGCTGGCGGTGATAACCCTCCGGCGACGGAATGTTGCGGTCGCGATGGCAGGAGTTGTGATCTTCGCGCTGGCAGTATTTGCCCTCTACAGCCCGTTTTTGATGGCCCGGAGTTGGGACTACTTTAATTTTGTGTTCGTTAAGTCCTTCACCGAAGGCCGGTTTACACAGCTCAACGCGTTTAATTTTTGGGGATTGGGTTACGTCGCGCCTTCGACGAATAGAATCCTGGGAATTATCTCTTACGGGCGTCTGGGACAACTGGCCGCTGCGATTTGCACCCTTTGGCTCTGTTATTGGATGTTGAGGGATCGCGGCGTCCAAACGAAAACAGATGAGGCTCTGCGCTCGCTGGTTGTCGCGGGGGCTTTTGCCTGCGTGATGCCGTTCATGTTGCTGACGCAAATGCGTGAGCGATATATCGCGCCGGCCATTCCGCTGCTGGTCTTGGCCGCTTGCCTGGATCGTCGACTCCTGTGGGTCTGCGTGGGCTTCTCTCTGACGTACACGTTAAATCTTCTTCACGTCCAGCGCCACATATTCGCCGGGCCGGACGAAATGGCCGTGGTAAATGCGAGCAATTTTGCCCTGCGCATGTTTGGATGCTTGGTCAACATCGGCCTGTTCGTGTGGTTCACGTATCGGCTGCCCGTGCTTGTGCGCCCGCGTCAGGCGTCCACAGCCTGAGACCGGTTTCCTGCGTGTTTGCCACGACATTGACGGGCTATCTCCTGAAATTCGTCACTAGGAAAGTTTTCCTCGTACTCGATGGTAGCGTTTCGTAATCTCTGCCGCCAATGAGAACGGTGAGTCACGTGTTTGGAACGAAGGTGGTCGATTATCTGTTGAAGTTCATCACCGGCATTCTCATCACCCGCACTCTGGGGCCTTCGGACAAAGGCATCCTGACCTTTGCGATGCTGGTGGTGACCTGGACCGTAACATTTGGAAACCTGAGTTTCTTTGACGCGAACATCTACTTGTTGGGAAGCCGCCGCTTCTCTCTTTCCGAGGCCGCAATGACGTCGTTTGTCTTATCGCTCGCGTCCGGACTGCTTTACGCATTACTGTTGTTTATCATCGTCAGGTCCCGATTGGTGCATTGGCCGGTGGGCAACCCCTGGGTATTCTTGGCCCTCCTAATGACAATCCCGTTCAATATTCTGGCAAATAATTCGACCAGTATCCTGCAGGGACTGAGCTGGTTCAAATTATACAATCTGCTCACGGTCACGGCCTCGTTCGTTTACCTGGCGGCGGTGGTTGCAGCCAGGTATCTGGCTGAGGATCGATTGGCCGGCATTGTTGCCGCCACCGTTGGTAGTAACATCCTCATCGCCGCGATAATGGTGTTCTGCCTTGGCAAGGCCGCAAATTGGAAGCTTCGATTCTCAGGTCGCTACTTGAGGGAAGGGTTGCTGTACGGCTTGCGTGGCCATGTGCGCGTGCTTTTGACGCAGGTTACAGTGCGTTTCGATCAGTTCGTCCTGGGCGCAATGTTGGAGCCGGTCTATTTGGGCTGGTATTCGGTGGCTGCTGGCTTGAGCGAAGGCCTGCTCATGCTGCCGGATTCCGTGGGCATGCTTCTGTTCCCGCGGGTGGCCGCGGAACCGAACACCGCCGCTATGCTGGCGGCGCGGGCCTGTCGTTGCACTCTACTCGTGACCCTCGGCGCGGCAGCAGCGCTCGCAATGTGTGGCAGGCTGTTGATTGGGGTGCTCTACGGCCACCGCTTCTATCCCGCGGCCAACCCGCTGTACTTGCTTTGCGGAGCCATCGTGTTTCAGTCTGCCTCGCGAGTCTTGCGCAACTATTTTTATGGTGTGGGCCGTCCACAACTTTCGCTTTGGTCAACGGGTTCAGCGGGGGTGGTGATCGCCCTGCTGATTTTCCCGCTCGTGAAAACCTATGGGATGATTGGGGCCGCCTTAACCAGCCTGATAGCCCAGGTGATCGGGGCCACTGTGGATGTGCTGCTGGCAACGCGCGTTTCGGCCATGCCCACCAGCCAGTTCATCTTCCCGCAGAGGGCGGATCTGCGTTTGGCTGTTTGGAAGCCATAGCGGCAGCAACGAGATCGAGTACCTTCTCCGGGTCCTGTTGCTGTTTAAAACGGATTATCACCGGCTCTTCGCCTAGTATGTTCGTTTTCATCTCGCGACCAAAACAGTCGGTAAACGTCATTGTTAACGGCATCGAATGACCTTCTGTGCACCAGGCAATGACGAATGGTTTGTTGTCCGCTGATTTCCATGCGTACAAAAAGGCGACATTCCCGAGTACACGCCGACCGACCGATCGTGCGCCGTTAAGCCAGTGGCATGTCATGAGAAATGCCGAGGTTTTGGGATGTGGGCCCCGCGGAGCCGTCACGCGATCCGTCGATGCATCCCATCCGTACACCTCGAGATTCGGACTCCGCGGCACCTGGTTGAACAGAGCCAGCACGTGCGGGATCAGCACCTCAACCCCCGCCGCGCGGTACATGACGGTGGTCTTGATGGCGCGGCACATGCCGCGGTACCAGTCGAGGTTGGATCGGTACGCCGGCAGGGTGGTCGTGTTGGTGATGCCCAGCGCGCTCTGGCCGTACAGGCCGAGTTCATCGACCAACAGCGGTTTCTGCGTCGCAAAGTTCCCAAAGTAATAGCGGAGACGGTCGGTCTCCAGGATCGGCACCCAATCCGGCGTGCCGTAATCCTGGTCCGGCGCATGGTAGCCGCGATTGTAGTCGTGCCAGGACCAGCCGTCGAATTGGTTAAGGCTGTTGGTCATGGCCAGTGACTCAGTTCGTACGAAGTCGGACCAAGCCGGTCCAATCACCTGGATCGATGGATTGATGGCCTTGACCGCCTGG
>DATLVI010000025.1 GCA_035577545.1 Verrucomicrobiia bacterium | reverse complement strand
CGGCTGCGGATGCAACGACACAGCGAGGACGAAGGCGTGTTCATACGTAGCCTGGCGACGCGTCACCATCACGGCGGGGTGACCGATTCGACCTCCCAAATTATCCACGCACTCGACGCCGCGGGTTTCGACATCATCATCGTGGAAACCGTCGGCACTGGGCAGGATGAAGTGGAAGTCGCGGAAGTGGTGGACACAGTCGTCGTGGTCTTGATGCCCGAGTTGGGCGATGAGATCCAGCGGGCGAAATCCGGTTTGATGGAAATTGCCGATATCCTGGTAATCAATAAAGCGGATCTATTCAATGTCCGCGCCCCCGCGACCGGCCCCCAATACAGCGCGCAGAAATGGGAGCGCCCGACGATTCATACCTCCGCCAAAAGCGGCGAGGGAATCACTACCCTTTGTGGTGCGATGGATGTCCACCACGCATATCTTGTGCGTTCAGGGGAACTGGCCAAGAGACGTGCGTGGGCTGTCCGCGCCGAGGTGACTCGACTATTGCAATCGCGCGTGTCGGCCTCTATACTTTGTGCGCTCGAAGGGCCACCGGCGCAAACCATTCTGACCGATGTCGCCAAGAGAAAGCTTGACCCGTACGACGCGGTTGAGAAATTGACAACAGAGATTTTAGGGAGCAACAAGAGGAGTTCCAAACATGTCGCCACAAGCACTCGCAGACAAACCGCAAAGCGCCGCAAAACCCGCCGCTGAGGCGCGCCGCTACAAGAATTTTATCAACGGGGAGTGGGTCGAGTCGTCCTCGGGAAAGACCACTCCCAATATCAATCCCGCCAACACCGACGACATCATCGGCCATGCGCCGCAATCGACCCGCGAGGAAGCACAGGCCGCCATTGCCGCCGCCCAGGCCGCATTCCCCGGGTGGCGCAATACGCCGGCGCCAGCGCGCGGACGCATCCTTGCGAAGGCCGTGCAACTTACTTACGAGCGCAAGGAGGAAATCGCCCGCACGATGACGCGCGAGGAAGGCAAAACCCTCAGTGAATCACGCGGTGAAGTCCAAAAAGGCATCAACCTCCTCGAGTATTACGCGGGCCAATCCTTTCGTATCGAGGGTCGCACTTCGCCGAGCGAGATGCCCAGCACGTTCGTCTACACAATTCGCCAACCGCTCGGGGTGGTGAGTTGCGTCACCCCTTGGAATTTCCCGTTTTGCATTCCCGTCTGGAAAACAGCGCCCGCGCTGGTCGCCGGCAACACGGTGGTCTTCAAGGCCGCCAGCAACACGCCCGGCTGCGCCGAGCTGCTCGCGAAAATCTATGAAGATGCCGGCCTGCCCAAAGGCGTGCTGAACCTGGTCTACGGCGGCGGCGGCACGGTCGGCGATGAATTCGTGAACAACAAAGCGGTTCGCGCGGTCTCGTTTACCGGTTCTTGTGAGACGGGCGGACAGGTTGCCAAGCAGGCCGCCGCGCACCTAGCAAAAGTCACCTGCGAGATGGGCGGCAAAAACCCGTTGGTCGTGATGGATGATGCCGATATCGATCTCGCCGTGGAGGGTTGCGCGCAGGGCGCTTTCGGTTCGACAGGACAGCGCTGCACCGCGACCAGCCGCCTAGTTCTGCACAAGGCGATTGCCGATAAGTTCCTTGAAAAGCTCGTTGAGCGCGTGAAGAAGATCAAGGTGGGTGACGGTACGGAAGACGGCGTCAACATGGGCCCGGCGGTTGACAAGGCGCAGTACGAAACCGATCTGCGTTACATCGAGATCGCCAAGAAAGAAGGCAACAAGTGCCTGATCGGCGGCAGCGCGCTGACCGAGGGTAAACTCGGCAAAGGTTATTTCGTCGCCCCGACCATATTCGACAACGTGAAACCCGAAAACACGCTGGCGCAGGAAGAAGTCTTCGGTCCAGTGTTGGCTGCCTTCCGCGTGGGCGACTTCGAGGAGGCTATGGCTGTCGCCAACAACGTGCAGTTCGGACTGACCTGCTCGATTTACACAGGCGACGCGAATCTCGTGATGCGGTTCACCGACCGTATCGAGGCGGGCATGGTCCACATCAACTCGCCGACGGTTGGGGGTGAGGCCCAGTTGCCATTCGGCGGATTCAAATCGACCGGCTACGGCAGCCGCGAGATGAGCGACGAAGGGCTGAACTTCTTCACGCAACTGAAAACCGTGTTCTACGACTACACGGGCGTAAAGCGTCAAACCAACATTTACTAGGAGAGCAACATGGCACGCATCGTACGCGGCGGACTGATCCAGGCAACCAACCCGGAACCGGGGACATCGTCCGTCAAGAAGATCAAGCAGGCGATGATCGAGAAGCACATCAAGTTGATCGAGCAGGCCGCAAAAAAAGGCGTGCAGGTGCTCTGCATGCAGGAAATTTTTTACGGCCCGTATTTCTGCTGTGAACAGGAACTCAAGTGGTACGAGTCGACTGAGCGCGTGCCGGACGGTCCGACGACGAAGTTGATGCAACGGCTGGCGAAGAAGCATGGGATGGTGCTGGTCGTCCCTGTGTATGAGGAAGAAGCTACAGGTACGTACTACAACACGGCTGCTGTGATCGACGCCGACGGCAAGTATCTCGGCAAATACCGCAAGAACCATATCCCCCACTGCCAACCCGGCTTCTGGGAGAAATTTTATTTCAAGCCCGGCAATCTCGGTTATCCCGTGTTCGAGACCGCCGTCGGCAAAGTGGGCGTTTACATTTGCTACGATCGACACTTCCCCGAAGGCTGGCGATTACTCGGCCTCAACGGCGCCGAGATCGTTTTCAATCCCAGTGCCACCGTGGCAGGACTCAGCGAATATTTGTGGAAGCTCGAACAACCGGCCGCAGCGGTCGCCAATATCTTCTATGTAGGCGCGATCAATCGTGTCGGGACCGAGAAGCCCTGGGACTTCGGTGAATTTTACGGCCAGAGCTATTTCGCCAATCCGCGCGGCCAGATTATCGCCGAAGGCCCGCGCGAAAAGGACGCCGTCATCGTCGCCGACCTGAATCTCGACATGATCCGCGAAGTGCGCAATGTCTGGCAATTTTATCGCGACCGCCGTCCCGAAACTTACAAGGAAATGTCCGAACTGCTCCCGTAGCCTGATGAACGCACCCATCCAGGAACTCGAAGGCGTCCGCGTCACGAACGGCATTCACGAGGTCACGGGGAATATCTCTCATTCACCCTACTGGAACGAGGACATCGCGCCGACGTTGGTGAAAGACCGCAAGTGGGGCATGAAGGACATCGCGGCGCTGTGGATTTCGATGTCCGCGTGTATCCCGACCTACATGCTCGCCTCGTCGCTCATCTCCGAGGGCATGAACTGGTACCAAGCGGTGCTCACGATTTTTTTCGGCAACGCCATCGTGTTGGTGCCAATGATTCTCAACGCGCACGCGGGCACGAAATACGGGATCCCCTTCCCCGTGTACTGCCGCGCGTCGTTTGGTATTCGCGGCGCGAATATCCCCGCCCTGTTGCGCGCATTTGTCGCGTGCGGCTGGTTCGGCATCCAGACCTGGATCGGCGGGTGGGCGATTTACAAGATCGTCACCATCTACGTGCCCGCGTGGGATTCTCTGCCAACTTGGTGGGGCGGCATCAATATCGCGCAGTTCGCCTGCTTCATGTTTTTCTGGGGCATCAACATGTTCGTCATTTACAAGGGCATCGAATCGATCCGCATCCTCCTCGATATCAAGGCTCCCCTGCTCATCCTCCTCGGCCTGGCGTTGCTCGCCTGGGCCTACCATGAGGCGGGCGGTTTCGGGCCGATGCTCTCGCAGCCTTCGGCGTTCGTGCCGGGTGGCCCTAAAGCCGGGCAATTCTGGCTGGTGTTTCTCCCGGCGTTGACCGGCATGATCGGCTATTGGGCAACTCTTTCCTTGAACATCCCCGATTTCACCCGGTACTCGCGCACGCAGCGTGACCAGGTTATCGGCCAGGCGGTTGGGCTGCCGACAACGATGGCGCTCTACTCCTTTATCGGTGTGGCTGTCACCTCCGCAACAATAGTAATCTATGGCTCGACCATATGGGATCCGGTGGTGTTGATTACCAAGTTCAAAAGCCCGGTCGTACTTGGTATTTCGTTGTTCGCCCTGTGCCTCGCAACGCTGGCAACCAATCTCGCCGCGAATGTCGTCAGCCCCGCCAATGACTTCTCGAACCTGTGGCCGTCAAAAATCACGTTCCGTATCGGCGGCCTCATCACCGGCATCATTGGCATCCTGATCGAGCCATGGAAACTGGTGGCTGATCCCAGCGGTTACATTTTCACATGGTTGGTGGGTTATTCTGCCCTGCTCGGGCCCATCGGCGGCATTCTGATCTGCGACTACTTCGTAATCCGCCGTACGAAGCTGAACCCGATTCAGCTCTATTTGCGCGACGGCCAGTATTTTTACGGCAGCGGCTTCAACCCTGCCGCTGTCGTGGCGTTGGTGCTCGGCATCGCGCCGAACGTGCCCGGCTTCCTTGGCACCATCAAGGTGTTGGACCCCGCGAGCGTCGGCCCATTCTTGATGCACCTCTACAGCTACGCCTGGTTCGCCGGCTTCTTCATTTCATTCGTTGTGTACTGGGCCTGGATGGCCCTCGTGCGCAAACCGCAAACTGCGAGGTAATTCCCATGCACATGAAACCCACTGAAACTTTGACGCCCGACCAGATCGGGCAAATGCGCGACGAATATATCCTGCCCAGCACGATGAAGTATTTTCCGATAAACATCGTCAAGGGCGACATGCAGTTCGTGTATGACGACAAGGGCAACAAGTATCTCGACGGATTTTCCGCCGTCGTCACGATCAGCGTGGGCCATTGCCATCCCGAGGTGACCGGCCCGGCCATCGAGCAGATGAAGAATCTGCAGCACATGACCACGCTGTACTATCACCCGAACCTCGTCCGCTACGCCGAAAAAATGGCGACGATCATGCCGGGCGGCTTGAAGGTCAGCTTCTTCACCAACAGCGGTTGCGAAGCCAATGAACTGGCCGCGCTCCTCGCGAAGAATTACACCAAGCAGACGGAATTCGTCGGCCTGCGCCACAGTTTCCATGGACGCACGCTGATGGCCATGACGTTGACCGGCCAATCGAAATGGCGGCACTCGTTGCCGTACGTCTTCGGCGTGACCCACATTTCGCCGGGCTACTGCTACCGCTGCCCGTTCGGCTTGAAGTATCCCTCGTGCAACGTCGCCTGCGCGCGCGAGCTCGAGGACGTTATCAAGTACAACACGTCCGGCAAGATCGCCGCGTTCATCGCGGAACCGATCCAGGGATTTGGCGGCGTGATCGATCCGCCCAAGGAATATTTCGAAATCACCTACGATATCGTCAAGAAGTACGGCGGCGTGTTCATCTCCGACGAAGTCCAGACGGGCTTCGGGCGCACGGGCGACAAATGGTGGGGCATCGAGCATTGGGGCGTGAAGCCCGACATGATCACGATGGCCAAGGGCATGGGCAACGGCATTCCGCTCGGCGGCGTGACCTGCACCAAGGAAATTGCCGAGTCGATGCGCGAGAAGGTCCACTTCAATACCTACGGCGGCAATCCCGTTTCGATGGCCACCGGCCTCGCGGTCATCGAAACCATCGAACGCAACAACTACATGCACAACGCCCAGGTCCAGGGCGACCGTCTCGCCGCCGGCTTCGACAAGCTGGTTCGGGACCACACGATCGTCGGCGAACATCGAGGCAAAGGCCTCATGCGCGGCCTCGAGATCGTGAAGGACAAGGAATCGAAAGAAGTCGCCCCGCAACACGTCCAGCGCGCGATGGAGCTCTGTAAAGATCGCGGCCTGCTCATCGGCCGCGGCGGCATGGCCGCCAACACCATCCGCATCAAACCCCCACTCTGCATCACCAACACCGACACCGATTTCATCCTCAAGACCCTCGACGAAGTTTTCACGATAATCGAGAAGGGGTAGGCCACCATCGACCTCATCGCGTCTTTGCGCAAGCGTTCCCGATGAATCAATTGCCGTTGAAACGTTCAGGAGAAACGGTCACTGCCTTTCTTTCCAGTCTTGGCAGTCTTCGTGAAACGCGTCTTACGGCGACCCTCGGCTTTCTAGTCTCTCGTTTTCCCGATGAGTTTCTTCCGGTAATTGCCGACGCAAAGGCACGACTCACTTCGGTACTTGTGGAAGAAACCGAAGAGGGAAACCGGTATGACCTGCTGCTGCAGGATGATCGTCGTCCAATTATCATTGAGGCCAAACTCGGTTTACGTCAGAACCCCAATCAACTTCTTCGGTACGTGAAGAAGGTGCGAAAGACTTATGGACGTCCGAGGCTTGTAATCGTGGACGTTGGCTCAGCGAAAGTGCAAACTTGGGGCGAAGATTACGCCAAGATAAAATCGCTGGTGGATGGTCCGCATTTTGTGACCTGGACGCAGATTGCCGGTGTCTGCAGGCGGATTGTGAGCCTAAAGAAGAGCTTTGCTCGCGACCGAATTGCGGCTTCAGTTGCAGAAGATTTGGAAATTCATCTGGAGGAAAATGGTATGAGTACAAGTGAACGGCCCGAAATCTATCTACGTGACATGAGCACAACGGGAACAGTCCGGTTATATTTCCGCCACTGCATTTACAAGTGTCAACCAGAGTATATTCGCTCTGCTCGCGGCAATCTGTACTTTGCTCCGTACTTCACGAAACGTGTTAAGAGCACACTGGAGGAAGATGTATTGTCGCCTATTGGCGAGGGCATCTCTTACATTTCTCGCGTTAAGGATGTCCAAGTCGTCGAAAGGAAGCAAGTCCGTGATTATTTAAGAGCGCAAAAGATTAAAGACCCTAAAGAAGCCGCAGAGCTAACTCTCAAGCACCACAGGATGCCCAAGATTTTGATAATGATCCTGGGACAACCACAGCTTCTGTTTCTGTCGCCTATCACCAAGTCGAAGTTGAAAGGCTTCGGCAATGGTGCGATGGGCGCTCGATCTTGCACGCTCGAATCACTTCTCAACGCATGTCATTCGTAAATGCGATTGGATCTGAAGTCATACTGGCATTAAGAATAGCGGACAATCCCGCAAGGTGTGTCTGTGGTTTGGTTGTCATCCTGAGCGCCGCAGCCGAGAACAACCAGATTCCGTAGCAATTATTGGCACGCCCTACTTCTTGGTAGCGGACGTTTTAGCCACCGCATCGCTGACCACATCGCAAACCCGGTCAGCCTCAGCAGCAGTCAATGTCAACGGCGGTTGCAGGCGAATGACGTTCGCGAACGTGCCGCCGGCGCCGACCAATACGCCCGCTTCGCGGCACAGTCGCCGGACTTCCTTGGTTTCCGCGACGGCGGGGGTCTTCTCTTTGTCCTTGACCAGCTCGACGCCGATCATCAGCCCTTTACCGCGCACGTCACCGATCAACGGCGCGCTTTCGGCAAACTTCCGCAACCGTTTCATAATCTGCTCGCCCCGGGCCGCCGAGTTCTCCGACAGCTTCTCCTGAATCAGCACATCAATGTTAGCCAGCGCGGCGGCGCAACTGACCGGGTTGCCGCCGAACGTGGAGAGATGGTCGCCGGGCTTGAACGCGCCGCCCACATCCGCCCGCGCCGTGAACGCACCCAATGGGAACCCGTCGGCAATGCCCTTGGCCGTCGCCATGATGTCCGGCTCGACGCCGTAATGTTCGATGGCGAACATCTTGCCCGTGCGCCCGAAACCGCTCTGCACTTCATCGCAAATGAACAGAATGCCGTGCTTGTCACAAATCGCCTTGGCGTATTTGAAATAGTTGTCCGGCGGAACGATGATGCCGCCCTCGCCCAGCACCGACTCCGCAATAAACGCCGCCACATCCATGGACGTCTGCGAGCGGATCACGTCCTCAATCGCCTCCGCGCAAGCCGCCGCGCAATCATCCGGCGTACTGGTCTTGAACGGGCACCGATAAGAGTGTGGCGCCGGCGCGAACGCCACGCCGGAGAGATACGGGCCGGAACCTTTCTTGCGCGCGTAATTACCGGTCACCGAGAGCGTACCGGCGGTGCGTCCATGAAAACTCTGAGTCAACGCAATAAGTTCTCTCTTGCCGGTGAACTGTTTGGCCAGTCGCATCGCGCCCTCAACGGCCTCCGCGCCGCTGTTGGCAAAAAAAGTCTTCTGCAACTTGCCAGGCGTGATCTCCGCGAGGCGCTTGGCCAATAGTCCCGCGGTCGGACTGTAATAAATGTACGTGGAGCAGTGGACCAGTTTGTCCATCTGCGCTTTCGCCGCGGCGATGACCTTCGGGTGATTGTGCCCCGCGTTGACAACCGAGATGCCGCTGAAGCAGTCGAGATACGTTTTGCCGTCGCTGCCGGTGATGGTCGTGCCATGCGCCTGCTCGACCTCAATCGGTTCGAAGCCGGCCACCATGCTCGTGATCATGTACTGGTCGTAAAGTTCTTTGGTCGTCATTCCATTTCCTCTCAAAATTGTCGTTTTGCTCGCTAAACATCATACCAATTCTTTAACTGGCACTGGCAAGAGAATAACACCTCAACTATTATAAAGCTGGACTCATCAGTGGCACTAGAGGTGCTAAGAAAAGAGGGAATGTTGAAGGTTTACATCCAGCAGGCCGAACGCACGAAGGCGTATAAGAAGACTGATCTCTCGCTGGTCGATCTCTTGTGCGAGCCGGCCCAGAAAATCCTTTCCAAGGTTGACCCGAGCCGCATCGAGGGCGTCTTCGTCTCCGTCCAGAATATTTCTTCCTTCACCGGCGAAGGCAACATCGCCACCAAGGTCGCCGACCGTCTCGGCCTGCGCGGCGCGGAAGCCGAACGCGTCGAGACCGCTTCGAACGGACACACCGCCCTGCTCCGCGCGTTCGACGCCGTCGCCAGCGGACGCTGCAAACGCGTGCTCGCCGTCGGCGGCGAAAAGATGAGCGCGGTCGCGCGCGAAGAACGTTCCCGCATCATCGGCGAAGTAGTCGATCCCATCGATCGCGCCTGCGGGTTGACGATGCCGTCCGCGATTGCGTTGATCTCGTTGGAGTACGCCCGAATTAACAACGTTTCGCTACCGGATTTCCAGGCATTGCTGGAAAAAATCGCCATCCGCGAATATCGCTATGCCGCGGCGAATCCTGACGCGCAATTTGCTGGAAAAAAAATCACAGCGGAAGAGTACCGTGACGCCGTGCGCAACCCTCCCGTCGCGACGCCACTTAGCCTTTTCGACTCCTGTCCCACGAGCGACGCGGCCGGTGCAATCCTCGTCACCAATAAGGAGAGCGACATTGAGATTTCCGGCGTCGGCCACGCGGTGGATGGCTCGCGGATTTTCGACCGCTATTATATTGATCACCTCGAAGCCACGCGTTGGGCGGCGCGCAAGGCCTACAAGCAGGCGGGTATCCTTCATCCAGCTGACCTGAGCGGGCTGATCATCGAACAACACGATGCGTTCGGGCCGCTGTTTTTGCTGAACCTCGTCGACCTGGGCATCTTCACGCACGCCGAAGCCATCAAGGCTATCGAGAAGGGAACGTTGGACAAGGATGGCGCGATTCCGACGAACATCTCCGGCGGACTGAAAGACTTGCACGCGCTGGGCGGCACCGGACTGATCAAGATCATCGAGGCTTGCCGACAACTTCGCGGCGAAGCGCCGGCCGGCTTGCAGGTGAAGAAACCGAAGGTCGCCATCTGTCACAGTATTGGCGGGCCAGGCAACAACATCGCGGTGACGATTCTCGATAAGGTCGGCAACCGCCGCTATCGCCATCATTTTCGTCGTTGGCAGCCCGAACCACTTCCTCACAACAACGAACCACACAAGCCGGTGCTACCGCAAGGAATCCTGGAAGTCTCCACGACGGTCTATCCGCAAGTGGGCAGCCTCGAAGGCGCTTACACGGTCGGGGTCGTAAACTGCGGCGGCAAACACATCCTCGCCGCGCCCGCGAACGACAAAGTCCAGACGGCTTGGGGCGAAGAAGTGAAGATCTCCACAGTCGCCCGCGGCACCTTCAACCGTTACGTCTACGAGTAAATCCAGAACGAACGCAATTCTGTGCGATCTTTAGTTTTCGATTAGGAAGACCTTTTGCGCCGCAATGTCGAGCTGTGAACCGCCGGAAAGAATAAATCTGTAGTGCACCAAGCTATTCACCCCAAAACAATTCTTTTGTTTCAGTTCTTCAATAACGGGCGATTTCTGGACGATTTCCCAATCCGCAATAACCTCTGGATAGTTATAAACCTCGAATACTTTGTATTGGGAAGCCCTGACACTTTCAAGAACAAGCGTTACCGGGTGGAACTTGACCGGAGCACCAAAGCTCTCTTGCTCATGGAGTTCAGCCTTGAGATGAATGTCAAAACCACCAGCAGCAGCAGGGATTGTTGTTAGACTTCCGAACTTGGCATCGTGCAGGGGGAATGCCAGGAACGATTTATCATCTAGCAATTGTTGAGTAGTGGACATCGAAGGCGCTTCTGAACGCGGAAAAATCTAGTGTTCGATGTAACCCGGCGGCTCGCACTTCGGGTTCTTCGCCAACTCCGCCTGATACTGGCGCCATGACGTCGACTTCTTGCCGGTGGGAACCTCGACCATCTGGATGCAACCGTCGACGGGACAGACGAGCATGCAAAGATTACAGCCGACGCACTCGGGATCATTAATGACTGGCACGCGGTGGCCGTTGCCCATTTCGAGATCGATGCATTGATGTGAACCGTCCCACGCGGCGACATGACAGAGTTCGCAGCCGATGCAAAGATCGGAGTTGATGCGGGCGACAAGTTTGTAATTGAGATTGAGATCGCTCCAGTCCTTGATGTTCGGCAGCGCCTTGCCGATGAAGTCGGTGCACTTCTTGTAGCCCTTCTCATCCATCCAGTTACCGAGACCGTCGATCATGTCCTCGACGATGCGATAGCCGTAATGCATCACCGCCGTACAGACCTGCACGCTCGTCGCGCCGAGCACCATGAATTCCACCGCGTCCTGCCACGTCGTGATGCCGCCAATGCCCGAAACGGGAATGCCGATCTCCTTATCCTTCGCAATCGCGCTGACCATGTTGAGCGCGATGGGCTTGACCGCGGGACCGCAATAACCGCCGTGACTCCCCTTCCCGTCCACACTCGGGTACGGCGCGAAATTATCGAGGTTGACGCCCATGATCGAATTGATCGTGTTGATCAACGAGATGCCGTCCGCCTTCCCGGCGGCAGCCGCGCGTCCCATCACGGCGATGTTGCTTATGTTCGGCGTCAACTTCACGAGCACGGGAACCTCCGCGACTTCCTTCACCCACTCCGTGATCATCTTGGTATACTCGGGAACCTGGCCGACCGCGCTGCCCATGCCGCGTTCGCTCATCCCGTGCGGGCAACCAAAATTCAATTCGATCCCGTCGCACCCCGTATCGTTGACTTCCTTGACGGCCTCGTGCCACGCCTCCTGTTTCGACTCAATCATCATCGAAACGATAACGGCGTTCTTCGGGTACTTCTTCTTCGTCTCGATGATCTCGCGGATGTTCGTGTCCCACGGACGCGCAGTGATGAGTTCGATATTGTTGAGACCCATCATGCGGGTCGAACCGTAGTCGAGCGACCAGAAGCGCGAGTTAACATTAATGATGGTTTCGCCGAGCGTTTTCCACACGGCGCCGCCCCACCCCAAATCAAAGGCGCGCTGGATCTGCCCGCCGCTGTTGGTCGGTGGCGCGCTGGCGAGCCAAAACGGGTTGGGTGATTTGATGCCGCCGCAATTGATACTTAAATCTGCCATGGCTGTGTCCTCCTAGGCGTACTGGTGCTCCGCTGTGTTGGCGTTGCGGCGAATCGTCTCGTTCTTCCACAAACCGTCCAGGTCGATGTCCTCGCCGCTCAACTTCTTGTGAATCGCCCACGCCGCGCGCTTGCCGTGCGCCACAGCGTTGACCACTTCGCGGCCGCCGTTGACGCAGTCGCCGCCCGCGTAAAATTTCGGATTACTCGTCTGCATGGTGATCTCATCGACCGTGATGCGGCCACGATTGTCAGTTTTCAAGCCAAGCACTTTCTTCGCAAACTCACCCTGCTTCTTCTGCCCGAGCGACTTGATCACCATGTCGCATTCCAAAATAAATTCGCTGCCGGCAATCGGCTCGGGCGCCGGTCGTCCCGACGCATCCGGCTTGCCGAGCTTCATGCGGACGCATTCAATGCCCTCGACAGCGCCTTTGCCGACAATGCGTTTCGGTGCTGTGAGGAAATAGTAAACGCACCCGTCCTTCTTGGCGATCTCGTACTCGTATTCGTACGCCGGCATTTCCTCTTCCGAGCGGCGATACAACACCATCACCATCTCTGCGCCCAGCCGCTTCGACTGCGTCGCGGCGTCCACGGAAGTATTTCCCGCGCCAATGACCGCAATGCGACGACCGACCCGCACATCACGGAGCTTCTTGTGTTTGAGTTCGTCGATGAACGTGATCGCGTCCACCACACCCGGTAAGCCTTCACCGGGAATTCCAAGGTCTTCGGTCTGCCCAAGGCCGACCCCGACGAACACGGCGTCGCTGTCTTTCGTGAGCTTGTCGACGGCCAGGTGCTTGCCGATCTCGCACTTCTGCTTGAACTTCACGCCAACGTGCTCGACGAGCTTCACTTCCTTGAGCGCTTCCTCGGCCGACATCTTATAGCGCGCGATGCCGTAGGTATTCAGGCCACCGGGCTTATCGTTCTTGTCGTAAATCGTGACCGCATAACCGAGTTGCGCGAGGTAGAACGCCGCGGAAAGACTCGCGGGTCCGCCGCCGATGCACGCGACTGTTTTCCCGTTGGACTTGCCCGCCTTGAACATGTGCTTCGTCTTGTCCCAGTTCTCGTAAAACCAATCGATCGAATAGCGCTGCAACCGTCCGATCTCAATCGCCTCGACGTCGCGCTCATTGTACACGCAGGCGCCTTCACACAGTGAATCCACAGGACAAATCCGCCCACAGCTCATGCCGAGAATGTTGGCGTCAAGAATCTCCTTCGCGCTCCCGCGCATGTTGCCGGAAGCGATCTTTTTGATGAACGCGGGAATGTCGATGTGCGTCGGGCAGGCGCGGATGCATGGCGCGTCGAAGCAATACAGGCATCGGTTGGCCTCGATCTTGGCATTGTGGGGCGCGAACGGCGGGTTGATGTCCGCGAAATTCTTCTCGTACTCCGCATCGGTCAACTTCGGGGCAAGATTCTTAATCATTGATGAATGGTCTCCGATTCGCGCGGCCCTGTGGACGGGGTTCGCAACTGCCCTCGCCCTGTCAACGAATTATATGCGGCCATGGGAAAGGAGCAACGCTAAAATCCAGAGTGGTTTTCTGTGTCTTAAACTCGGCAAACCGGCGCAGAAACGTCCCAAAAACAGACCGATTTTCCCTAAACACCCCCCGAAAACACCCTCCCGGTGGGTTCGTTTTGGAAAACGAACCTACCTGCAAATCGCCTCTGCAAACGACATAAGTCTCTTGTAGTGCCGCTGATACACAACAACTCGACTCCAAAATCGGTGGGTTCGTTTCGCAAAAACACATATATGGCCCCAGGTGTAGCGCCGAAGTTTCGGCGCAGGCCGACCCGGCCCTGCCTCTCCCCTTGGGGGGAGAGGATTGAGGTGAGGGGTGTTTTTCTCGCTCGCGACGCAGGCTTGAAAGTTGGGCGTTGCGCGTTAGAAGTTGAGCGTTCATTCGTTCGTAACTATACCCATCGCATCATAGCGCGTCCAGCAAAAAATATCAATTAACGATAAACAAGGCCGACTCCTCTTCCAAGAGAGCTAGCTCACTTAGTGTCGTTTGAAAAACTGCACCGCGCGCTCGTGTTTCTGCGCAGCGCTACGGGAATTGAACGTCCCAAGATTCCGCCGCTTCCCCGTCTTCGAGTTCTTCTTGCGGGAGTACAGCCGATACTTCCCCGATTTGAGCTTTCGGATCATGATAAAAACCTAGCACAGCTCGCCAAGCCGACAAGCTAGCTGGCGACTGAGCGCTTGCACTTCTATTCTTTTCAGTTATCGGTCAAAAGGCTGAGTCGGAAGTTGCAATCGGTATTGGCTCCAGCGAGTTGCTAGGCCACCTGTCTCTCATCTGGCCGTTTGCTCGACAAATAATTCCGAGTGGTCTTCCAAATTATCGCGCCAGAAATTGCACCCAGAGCAAGGGCACCCAATGCTCCGAAAATCTTCAGGACAACTGAAGCCTCTAGAAAGCTTGCCCAAAAAAATACCTTAACCGCCCAAAATGCCAATACACTGCCGAGGGTGACAGGGAGAAATGCTGCCGCCAACGCGCACCTATCAAACCAAGAAAGCCTTACTTGCTGAGGTGTATTCACCAAAACAATACCGATACTAAAGCAAATCGAGGGAGTCACCATTAGTACCAGCATCCAAAATAAAGGTGTTGCTGAATCGTCCTTGGAAGCACTCGTCGCATAACACACACACGCACCGACGAGCCAAACAAGCGAACATATGAGTAATGCGACGGAAAGCGCGAATGGAGAAATCTGGCCGCCTGTGTCTTCGGAACCGATTATCCGCTTAAGGAACTTAGCTGTCATAGACTGACCATTCTTTTTTTTAACGCTGATGTTTTACTTCATACATCTGACAACACAATCTTGCAAACCTCACGCTGCTTGTCCGATTAGAGAGCAAAAAGCATTACCCATCCTTCTACACCGCTTCACCGATTACCGATTAAGCTCCTGCTCGAACCACGAAAAAAGCCCAAACAGAAGACCCGCGCTGAACTATTGTACGAGTGACCGGAGCGGTTTACTCTAGACCTCATGGTCATCCACATCATCACTTCCAGAACTGCCACCAAATTCGCAGTGGTGGAGTGTCGCTGAGACTCGTAGGCTCAAAAAACATATACGCTTGGCATTTGTCCGGCCACACCGAAACATGGACGCTGTAAAGCTTCCCGGATGCTGCTCCAAGGGGGTAATGCCAAATCTCAAAACCATCCTGCTGAACCTTGTGATGCGGCTCGCCATACTTCCTGACCAAATCTGCAATGCCCTTGCAACCTTGCATTTCCAAAACACGACGTTCCCATATTTTCAGATTGGTGGACATTGTGGCCCAACATGTATTAGCGACTAGTCTTTGCCCATCCCGCTTTCACTGTTTCGCCCATTTCTGATTATACTCTCGACGGAGCCGCGCCGAAACAAAAAGGCAAACTGAACGGGCCATTACTCGTTGATGGACTGGAACGGCAGGCCGGACTCAACTAGTGCCGAAATTGCGATGCGCCGAACCTTTTCGGCAGAAACGCCACAAAGCCACTCGTTTTTCCGACCTGTGACACCACGAACGCGCCATTCGGACAAAAGCCCTAGTAATGATGGATTCTTTTGAAGGCTTTTGCATTCGGTGATGGCTAGGTTGGCTTTCTTTAACAAGTCAGATCAAAAATGCGTTGGTTCGCATTTGAACGGGAACGGCACGAGAACAACATCGCCATGTCTATAAGTCATCGCAGGTGGCATCGTCACGATTATTCCAAAAGCCAAATGCCGATGGTGCGCATCCAAACCTCTCCGCGAGCTTCTTGAAGACCTCGTCGGCTGGCACCGGCTTCACTGCACCCGACTCAAGCTCATCCCGACGCCTACGGATTTCTTGGCGCCACGCAGGGCTGATGTAAAAATCCTCCCGAGAATCAAGACTCTTCAAGAGCTTTTCCACCAGCAAGGCCCGCGTTTCCCGCGGCAGTCGTAGAATCTCCTGAATGAGTTGATCGATCCCCATATCGTTATCCTACGCCAACTTTCCCACGTCTCAACACGAATCACTCAAAAATGCGTCGGGTCGCGCTTCACGAGTTTCCCGCGGCCAACTTTGCCGACAAATTTGCCGTCCTTCGCTGCGACTTCGCCTCTCACGGTGACCACGCTTGGTCGGCCTTTGATTTCCCAACCTTCAAACGCGCTGTAGTCGAGGTTCATTAACTGCGTCTTCTGCGAGATCTTGCCGCGATAGTCGGGATCGTACACGACGAGGTCGGCATCGCTGCCGACGGCAATCGTTCCTTTGCGGGGGAACAGTCCGAACAATTTGGCGGCCTGGGTACTGGCGCAATCGACCATCGTATTGAGATCGAGCCGGCCTTCGCACACGCCGTGGGTGTACAGCAGGTTGATACGCTCTTCCAATGACGGGATGCCGTTGGGAATCTTGGTGAAGTCGCCGCGACCCATTTCCTTCTGGCCCTTGAAATCAAAGGGCGCGTGGTCGGTAGCGACGGTGCTGATGAAACGTTGGCGCAACCCGTTCCAGTGGACGTCCTGGTTCTTCTTGTCGCGCAAGGGAGGCGACATGACGTACTTCGACCCTTCAAAGTTCGGCAATTCGGCATAGCTTTTGTCGAGCACGAGGTACTGGATGAGTGTCTCGATCCAAACATTTATGCCGCGTTGCTTGCCGAGCATCGCTTCATTGATCGATTCTTCGCAACTCGTATGGACCGTGTACACGTGCGTGTCGTGCATCTCCGCGAACGTCAGCAGGTGATGGACGCCCTCGGCCTCGACGCGCGGCGGTCGGCTCCAATAATGCCACTCCGGCCCGGTCTTGCCTTCGCTGAGAAGTTTCTTCTGCGTCTGCACGATAAGATCGGGATTCTCGCAATGGGCCGTGACGATCACGCCGAGTTTCTTGGCGAGCCGCATCGTGTGATACAGCTCCTCGTCGGTAAGATCGAACGCGCCCTTATACGCAAGGAAAACCTTGAAGCTGCTGATGCCCGCTTTGACAATATCAATTAATTGCCCTTCGGCTTCCTTGTCGAGGCGCGAGACCGCCTGGTGAAACGTGAAATCACACGCGGAATTCTTTTCCGCCTTGCCCAGCCAGAACTCAAAACCGTCGGCCAGCGGCTGCTGGTTACGCGCCTGGCAAATCATTTCGATCATCGTCGTCGTGCCACCGACGAGTGCCGCCTTACTCGCTGTCTCATGCGTGTCCTTCGCATACGTCCCCATGAACGGCAAATAAATGTGCACATGCGGATCGATGAAACCGGGGAACACATACTTCCCTTTGGCGTCGATCACGGTCGCGTTCGGCGGCGCTTCCAGATTCGTGCCGATGCGGGTGATTTGTTCGCCTTCGCAATAAATGTCCGCCGTGTATTGCTCGCTGGCGGTGACGATCCGACCGTTCTTAATGAGGAGTGACATGGAAAACCTCCGAGGCTCTCGCCGTTTTGTTTGACAAACACGATACTACCCCGCCGACGAAAGTGAAATCAAGTATCCATCGCAGACGCCAACGGAAGCAGGCGCTTGGGCCAGAAATGGCTTGCGCTCTGGGCCGTCCTGGCTTATAAGTAGAACCTTCTGTAAAGCGATTTACCGACGGGTACGATAAGGCGTGAGCGGGATGTTCAAAAAAGGTTTCGAGCCATGATGCTGCGGAAACTGCGACCAGGGTATGTCGCCGCCAGTATCGTTTTTGTACTGATCCCCACGCTGCTCATCATCCCTCGAACCGTCACGGCGGCCGTCACCTCGATCGGCTCAATAACCAGCCTCACAGTGAGCAACGATCCAACCTCGGGCAATAGCATGTACTTCTTCAGTGTCAGCAATGGCGGCACGGCGGAAGTAACCCCGTGGGCGACCGATGTCGTACGGATCCACTATCACTACACGGGCCTCTCTAACAAAGAGGAGCCGATGATCGCCAAGCCGTTCAGCAACTGGGTTGCCGTGGCCACCAGCATTACCGACCAGGGAACGAATTATCTCATCCAAACGCCACAGCTCAATGTCCTCGTCAACAAGAACCCGTTGAAAGTTGATTTCGTGGATCGAAATGCCGGGTACACCCTCTTGCAGGATGACCCCACGAATTCCATCCAATACGATTCCACCTACACGATGCCCGGTGGCACCGCACTCCCCGTGGGTATTTCGAGACTGAAGTGCACCAAGCTCATGCCCGCCAGCCAGGCGTACTTTGGCTTTGGTGAATACGCCGGGCAATCGAACCGGCGCGGCCTGAACATGATTTGCTGGAACAACCAGTCCTATCATTGGGGCGACGGACAGAATCCGATGTACATGAACACGCCCTTTTTCTACGGCGTGCAGCCCGCCAATGGCGCGATACCCGCATTCGTTTACGGCATCTTCTTCAACAATCCCTGCCGGCCGACGTTCCGCATGGGGACGCAGTCGTCCTACCAATACTCATTCGAGGCCGGTGACGGGCAGATGGATTATTTTTTCCTCGGCGGTGACGCCAACCACACGATGAAGTCCGTGATTGACCGCTACTCCGAGGTAACCGGCCGACCGCAGATGCTGCCGAAATGGGCGATGGGCTACCATCTGGGGCGCTTCTCGTATTGGGACCAAGGCTGGGTGCAGTACATCTCCCACACCGCCACTGACAGCAACATCCCTCTCGAGGCAGTTTACCTCGATATCGATTACATGAATTACAGCACGGACACGAGCCACAATACAATCGGCCCGCTGAAGCAGTTGACCGTCAACACGACCTACTACCCGGATCCATTCGGCATGGCGACGAATGCGGCGAGCTTCGGAGTAAAACTCATTCCGCTGATCGAGCCCTGGCTGGAGCCCGCTGATCCGTTGTACACCGATACTTACACCAACCTCGACTTCATCAAGAACAATAGCTCCGCAGAGTTTACCGCCGGCATTTTCGTCGGGAACGTCTCGTGGTTCGATTACACGAGCACGGCCATGCGAAATCGTTGGAAGACCAAGGTCATGAACTGGCTAAATTCCTTCCCGTTTGGCGGCATCTGGAACGACCTGGCCGAGCCGGAAGACAACCAGCAGATTCCCATCAATGGACTCTTGTGGCTGGATGGTCGCTACGGGAATTCCAACACCGACACGCGCCGTCAATGGTCGAACGAGAGAAACTATTTCAGCATCCGACAAGCCTCTTCGAGTTACGACATTCTGCACACGCAATATCCGAATCGACGGCCTTTCGTGTTGTCCCGCTCCGGATTCTCTGGCGTCCAGCAGTACGCCGCCGGTTGGAGCGGCGACACGGTGGCCAATTGGTACTACGCCCAGGCCTGTATTCGTCTGGGGATCAACACGATGATTTCCGGTCAGGCCACCTATGGCCATGATCTCGGCGGGTTCTCGGGGAGCGTCACGGGTGAATTGCTGACCCGCTGGCACGAATGGGGCGCGTTGTTGCCGTTCTTCCGCAACCATTCTTCCAAGGGTGATAACGTCTGGCCCGACGGCAACCAGGGCCGCGAGCCGTGGCGATTCACGCCGTGGCAGAATTATCCGTCAGCGGACGGCACGAATTACTGCAATCTGATGCGCAATAACATCCAGTTCCGCTACCAACTGATGCCCTATCTCTACACGCTGATGCGCAACGCGGCGGTCGGCGGCACGCCGATGAATACGCCTGTCGTGTTCAATTACTACACCGACGCGAATACGTATTCCCTCAACGAATTCGATTTCCTCTGTGGCGATTACCTCCTCGCGGCGCCCATCTACACCCAGGGCGCCACGACCCGTAGCGTTTATCTCCCGTGGCCGTCCAACTGGTACTACTGGCCCACGAACACGAAGTACGGTGGCGGTAGCACCGTCTCCGTCAATGCGCCACTCGGCACGCTCCCGTTGTTCGTGCGCGCCGACGCGATCATCCCCATGGGGCCGTCGATGCAATTTGCGAACCAGTTCACACCGGGTTACCTCAATCTCAACTGCTGGCCCGAGACCAGTTCTTCCTTTACGCTGTACGAGGATGCGGGCGAGGGTTGGGATTTCACCAACGGCGTCTTCGCCTCGACCACGTTCACCAGCTCGCGCACCTCGACCAATTGGGACTTCACCATCGGCGCGCGCCAGGGTAGCTACAATCCGGGGCGCACTAACTACAACATTTTCGTCTACAACCCGTCCGCCGTGTCGGCGGTGAGTCTCAACGGTTCGCCGCTGAACCAGTTGGCCAACACCAATTCGCCGGCTCCCGGCTGGTTGATGACGCCGGATGGCAAACTGGAGGTCAAGATCACCGACACCGCCGGCGCGCAAACAGTCCACGTCGTCTGGAGCACGAGCGATCCCTACGCTTCCATGACCGTCGCCGGCACGTTTAACGGGTGGAACCAGGCGCTCAACAACATGCAGCTCGTCGGCGCCCGGACCTGGCAATACGACACGAGCTTTAGCAGTCTTACGAATTTCCAATTCAAGTTCGCCGCCAACGGCACCTGGGCGACCAACTGGGGTGGCACAGCACAATCCCTGACATTGCCGATTTCCAGCACGGCCATCCTGAATTCGTCCACGAACATTTTGGTAAGCGGCACGTTCAACGGAAATTACCGGTTCACCTTCAACGATCAAACGCTGGCGTATAGCGTGGTACCGGTGCTGGCCAGCCCGTACGCCTCGATGACCCTGGCCGGCACGTTCAATGGCTGGAACCAGACGCTCAACAACATGTCGCTCGTCGCCAATGACACCTGGCAATATGACGTCAGCTTCAGCAACGTGACCAATATCCAGTTCAAGTTCACCGCCAACGGCGCCTGGACGTCGAATTGGGGTGAGAATGTTGGTTCGCAGACGCAGTTCGGCATCCCGCTCACCGGCACCGGGAAGGCGAACTCGCACACAAATATCCTCATCAACGCCACTCTCAATGGAACTTATCGGTTCACGTTCAACGACGCCAACCTCGCCTACTCCGTGCAGGCGCTCTCGGGCGATTCCGTTGGCGATGGCATCCTGGATACGTGGCGCGCCCAGTTTTTCTCAAACTTTGACCCGACAGGCGCGACGACGAACTACGCGTCGTGCGCCACGTGCGATCCCGATGGCGACGGTATGAATAACCTCAAGGAATATCTTACCGGCACCGACCCGACCAATTCCGCATCACTCTTCCACGTCACGGCAATCCAGCCCAGCGGCGTCGACTACCTTGTGAGTTTCACCAGTGTTCTCGGGAAGGTGTACGACGTCGAAAGTTGCACCGATTTGGTGGGCGGCACATGGTCTGTGGTTACTAACAACCTCGCGGGCAATGACGGCATTGTCCAGATCACCGACCCCGGCGCGGCCTCGGTTCCCCAGCGGTTCTACCGCGCCCGGCTTACGCCGTAAGGGCTACCGTTTTTCCTGGAACAGCAGCGGCACGAACTCGATGAGGGACCGGCGCCACGTCAGGAAGTTGTGTTTGCCCGGCTGCTTCACCCACGTGTGGACGACGCCTTTTGCCGTCAGCCACTGCTCAAGCTTCTCGTTGCTATCGAAAAGTTCGTCCTTTTTGCCGCAGGACATCCATAGCAAGCGGAGTCGGCTATTGATCTTCCCGTGCGTGTCGGGGAATTTCTGATCGAAATCGATGTTCTTGAGACCGCCTGAGCTGAACGCCCCAATCCACGCAAAATTATCGAGCCCATTGAGCCCGAAAACCAGTGATTGTTCGCCGCCCATCGATAGCCCGGCGATGGCGCGAGCTTTCCGATCGGTCGAGACACGATAATTCTTTTCCACGGTCGGCATGATCTCGGTCAGGAGCGAATCATGGAATCTCGTGAAGCTGTCATCGCGAAGTTTCCACCATTCTGGCCCGGTATGTTTCGCCTCCCAGCCGCCGTCCAACATATGCAAGGTGCCATAACCCAGCGGCATCACGACCACCATCGGCTTGGCCTGCTTCCGCGCGATGAGATTGTCGAGAATCACGTTCGCACGACCCACATCAATCCACGCATCCTCAGCGTCGCTAAAACCATGCAGAAGATAGAGCACCGGGTAGACTTTGTGGGCGGCGGGATTGTAACCGGGTGGGGTGTAAACCAGCAAATCGCGTTCGTCGTCGCAGATTTTTGACCGGTAATGATGGCGATGAATCACGCCATGGGGCACATCATTGATTTCCCAGGGCAACGTCGCCGGGCCGGGCACGCGGAACTGGCTCTCGGTGTCGATCAAACTGTATTTGAGAAACGAATTGGCGGGATCGTTGATGCGGAGGCCATCCACCAGAAAGGAATACGAGTAGATGTCCGGTTCGAGTGGTTCGGTAGTGACCGACCAAATCCCCTGCTCATCCCGCTGCAGGGCGTTGGTTCCGAGATCGTAGCGCAACACGACTGAGTTCGCATTCGGCGCTTTCAGACGAAAGGTCACGCTGCGGTCCGGATGAACTTCCGGCCAAATCAAAGGCTCCGAGAAGGCTGATGTAGTGAGGGTGATCATAGATAGCGTCAGCAGGAGTTTTGCGCGCATAAGTTAACTATTCGTACGCGATAAGGTGGTATGGGCGCAAGCTGCAAACGAGCGGCAAATTAGGCCGGAAACCTGCTCCAAAGGCTTCCGCCAATGAAACAAATTCTGCCAGTTCTTGTCTGGATTGCACTCACCCTGGGCGTCCGCGCGGATGTGATCGAATTCCAGAACGGCACGAAATCCGAGGGGCGCGTTCTTGCACTTTTTAATCAGCGATTCGAATTTGCCGATAAGGACGGCAGCGTGACCCATGTGAAACTCGGAGAGGTCAAGCGAATCGATTTCGATTCTCGGGTAGCCGCGGTTACGATGCGCGACCATACCATCATAAACGGAAAGTTGCTGGGTTTGGAAGATGGCGTTCTTACGGTGGGCGTTACAGATGGCACGCCGCGACACGTCGCCATTGCCGAGGTGACGGATCTTACGGCCAGTATGACGAATACCGAAGCGGCCAACAAGCCGGCTCCTCCCCCCGCCCATCCCAAGCCTGCAGCAGCCTCCGCGGCCAATTCTCGCCCTCAAGCCCGGGGATCCATCCAGCCCGAGCACGGCAAAATCACGATTGTCGATTTTTACGCCGATTGGTGCGGCCCGTGCCGAAGGATCAGCCCGGTCCTGGAAAAGATCGCCGAAGAAAATTCCAGTGTCGTGGTGCAAAAAGTGAACGTGGACAAACATCCCGACCTTGCGAAGGAATACAAAGCGACCGCCATCCCGCGCATCATCATCTACGACAAGCAAGGCGGCGAGGTGGACATCGTGATCGGCGCGGACGAAATGCGAGTGAGAAAAGCCGTGGAAGCCGCGGCCACCAGCTAGCGTCGTATTGGCCAAGCGGTGGCCGGTAAGCCCTTACTCGCGGCGGGTTGTTTTGGCGAGGGCGAGAATCTTTTCGATGAGTTGCGGGTAGGCGAGGCTGGCTTTGGCGGCTGATTGGGCGAAGTCCTCCTCGACGGCAAGGATTGGATTGGGATTGGCCTCGATGAACACAATCTGGCCGTCATCGGTCAACCGCAGGTCAATGCGCGCGTAGCCGGTAATGGCGAGTAGCCGGTAAATCCTCTTGCAGATGCGCTCGATCTTCTTGACCAACGCCGCGTCGAGGTCGTGGGCAAAACGATTGACGATGCCCCAGCGTTTCCGGTAGTCGTCGTCCCACTTGGCCTTAAAGCTGGCGAACCGCGGTTCGTCGGGCGGGATTTCTTGAAACAACATTTCGCGGATCGGGAACACTTGCAGACGGTCGTTGCCGAGCACGCTGACGTAGAGTTCCCGGCCGTGGATGTATTCCTCGACGATGGCGTCCTGCCGGAATTTTTCGTGGATGAAGGCGACGCGCTCCGTCAGTTGTTCGTCGGTTTCCACGAACGAGGCCTGGGCGATGCCATAGGAGGCTTCCTCTTTTGTCGGCTTGATGAACACCGGAAACTGCAACCGTCGCGGCCGGACGATTTTCTTTCCGGGCGGGAACAACGCAAATTGCGGCACGCGGATCCGGTGATAGCCGAGGATTTGCTTGGCGATTCCTTTGTGTTTGGAGAGCGTCAAACCCAACGCGCCGCAGCCGGTGAACGGGACTCCCTGCAATTCCAACAGCGACGCAATGTGCTGGTCCAACGCGCTATTCCCCTTGAAGCAATCGAGGATATTGAAGATCACGTCGGGCTGGAACGCGGCGATTTTTTGACGGATCAAATCGAGGTTGTCATACAATCCCAGCAACGCGGTCGGGTGGCCAAGCGCGCGCAACGCCCCGACCACATCGGCCGCGACAACCCACTCGGGGGTTTTGAGCTCCTCGGTGTAATCCTCGTCGAGCTCCGTCGGGCTCAATGTGTCGCACAACACCAGGACTTTGTCGGTCGCAGACATGGGGAATTATTTAGTCCGTTTGAACTTCCCGGTAAACAAATAATTCGTCACCAACGCCGTCAGGTACGCCGTCACTTGCACCAACAGCGCCGGGTCGTCGGCTCCCGCTTGCAACTCCAACTTGTCGCACCGCTGGCTCAGGTCGCGCACCAGTTGGTTCACGGTATACTTCTTGCCGCCGGTCCACGCGCCGACGGCGGCGATGATGCGTTGCCGGTGCGCGCGCAGAAATCGCGACGCCGGTACCCGCGGCGTCGCGGCCGGTCCTACCGCAAACAACCGATGCAAGTCGCGATCGAAGAAATCCGGGAAATCCTCCGCATACGCCCGGCGTTTCCGCGCGTAATACGTCTGCAACTTGATGTTCAGATACGAATTTTCCTTCTCCCGGAACTGCGGCGCGACCAGCGGCGACTGCCCGGCCAGCGACTTCATCAACTCGTCCACATATTCGAGCTTCTCCAGCGCCTTCCATCCGGCGTACCGCGCGCGCCAGTCCAACCCCGGCGTCAACCACACCGCGAACGTCTCGGCAAAATCTTCATCGGGATGCGCCTGCGCGTACCAATCGTCGAGGTGCGTCACAAACGACCGGCTGTACGGTCGCGGCCGATAGGTGCTCGGCGTGTCCTCGTTCGACGATAACCCAAACTGCGCCTGCCATTTCTTCCGCCGCGGCAGCCGGTACGCGAAGGCGTAAGCGTGGCCGGCTTCGTGGCGGATGAGCCGGAGAAATTCCGCGCGCGAGTCCCCCTCGACTTCCAGCATCAGCTTCCGCTCCAGCTCGCGCAGGCGGGGATGCACCAGAAAAAACGGGATCGCAATCGCCGGGATGCCCACCGGCACAAACCACTCGTCGCCGACGAAGCACGGGGGTCGAAAGGTCAGGCCCTTCTGGGCCAGATCGCCGTAGAGTTGCTCCACCAACGGCTGCACTTCCGTCCCCGGCAACGCCAACCCCAGCGCCGAGATCTTCAACTCCAACAACGCTTCCTCCGGCAGTTCAGCCCAAGCAACGGCGTTCATCCCGCCACTATAGCACGTCTCACAACCTCACTCGTCTTTGGGTCGCCCTCGTTTAAACTCCTAGTTCCGCTTCAGTAATTCTCTTAGGTCACAAACAACGCCCCGCGCAGTTGAATTCCGTCATGTCTCAAATATATTGTGCAAGGGGAGATTGCTTATGAAAAGGATAGATCAAAACCAACCGCTGTCATCAACCACACCCGACTACCCGGCGGATTCTGGAACTGCCGCGATTCGCCTTGATCGGATCCGCCAAAACACCGAGCCTGAGGTCAACGCACGTATTGATCGAGAAACGGTGGACATGATTCGTCTTTACAGCCGCGCCGACCATGGGTTGATTTCGAGCCGGCTCAACAAACTCGATCGCGAATGGGACATTGACCGGCGGCTGGAAACCGCTGCACCAATCATTATGATTGTGGGCTTGCTCATGGGCGCCTTCGCGAGTCGCTGGTGGCTGATCGTGCCGCTGGTGCCCGCGGCATTTCTACTGCTGCGGGTCACACTCGGCTGGCTCCCTCCGCTACCGGTGGCGCGACGCTTTGGCGTGCGAACCCGGAAGGAAATTGAGCGCGAACGGTATGCTTTGAAGTTGGTGCGCGGCGACTTCGACAGTTTTCATTCACGGGAAGCTGCCGATCCCAATGCCGTACTTCACATGATCGACCAATAGGACTGGCTCGCTCAACGCAGTGCGAACCCGAAGAGAGGAACGTCTTATGATTCGTTACAAAGAAATCGCTTTTACTGCCTACCCCGTTACCGACATCGGTCGCGCCCGGAAATTCTACGAGGGTGTCCTCGGCCTGAAGCCGAACGCGCCGTTGAAGGCGGAAGACCAAAAATGGATTGAATACAACATTGGTCCGGGGACGCTCGGCATCGGTTGTTCGCCGCAATGGAAACCTTCTCCGGACGGTCCATCCACCGCACTGGAGGTCGAGGATTTCGACGCGGCAGTTGCCACGCTGCGCGAGCATAAAGTGCCAATCATCATTGGCCCACTGGCACTACCCAGTTGCTCCATGGCCACGGTGCAGGATCCCGACGGGAACAAGATTACCCTTCACCGTCGCAAGGAATCCTGACGGCGTGATCTCACGACCAAACGATGCTGGAGCAGCTTCAACATGGTAGGCAGTGACGGCTCTGGTCACGGTCACTTCGCTTTGCTTTCAATCTTCGCCCAGGTGTCTTTCAGTGTGATGGTGCGGTTGAGCACCAACTTACGCTGACTCGGGGTTGGGGGCTCGATGTCGGAATCGGGATCGAGGGTGAAGTAGCCGAGGCGTTCGAACTGGTAGCGCTCTTTGAAGTTGGCGTCGACCATCGACGGCTCGCATTTGGCGGTGACGACTTCGAGGCTGTGTGGGTTGAGGTTCTTCTTGAAGTCACCTTCGGCGTCGGGCTCCGGCACGGTGAATAGACGGTCGTAGAGACGGGCTTCGACGTCGATGGCGTGCTGGGCGCTGACCCAGTGGATCGTGCCTTTGATTTTGCGGCTGGAGGTCGGGCCGCCGGATTTGCTGTCGAGATCAGCGGTGCAGCGGAGTTCGACCACTTTGCCGGAGGCGTCTTTTACCACTTCATCGCACTTGATGATATAGGCGTACTTCAATCGGACTTCGCCACCGGGTTTTAAGCGAAAGAACTTCGGCGGCGGGGTTTCCATGAAGTCGTCCTGCTCGATGTAGAGTGTGTTACCAAAGGGGATCTTGCGCGTGCCGGTGCCTGGGTCCTCGGGATTGTTGACCGCGTCGAGTTCCTCGTAGTGATGCGGGGACAGATTCGTGATGGTCAACTTGAGCGGACGCAGGACGGCGAGGCGGCGCAGGGCGCGTTTGTTGAGGTCCTCGCGGATGGCGTGGTCGAACACGGCCATGTCGGTGAGGCTGATGAATTTCGTGACGCCGACGCCGATGGCGAAACTGCGCAATGCGCTGGCGGGCACGCCGCGCCGGCGGATGCCGCTGATGGTCGGCATGCGCGGGTCGTCCCAGCCGGTGACCACCTTGTCGTTCACGAGCTGGATCAGCTTGCGCTTGGAAACGATCGTGTAGCTCGGGATCAGCTTGGCGAATTCGTACTGGTGCGGCAACGGGCGCGGCAGGTCGAGGTTTTCGAGAATCCAGTCGTAGAGCGGCCGGTGCACTTCGAATTCGAGCGTGCAAATACTGTGCGTGATGCCTTCGATGTAGTCGCTCAGGCAATGGGCGAAGTCATACATCGGGTAGATGCACCACTTGTCGCCCGTGTGATGGTGCGCGGCGTGGCGGATACGGTAGAGCAACGGGTCGCGCAGCCAGATGTTAGGTGACGCCATGTCGATCTTCGACCGCAACGTCCGTTTGCCGTCGGGGAACTCGCCGTTCTTCATGCGCGTAAACAAGTCGAGGCTCTCCTCGACCGAGCGGTTGCGGAACGGGCTGTCCTTGCCGGGCTTGTCGGGCGCGCCGCGATACGCCTCCGTTTCCTCGGGCGAGAGATCGCAAACGTAAGCCTTGCCCCGCTTGATCAGTTCGACCGCCCATTCGTAAATCTGGTCGAAATAGTCCGAGGCGTAGAAAGGTTCGACTGGCGATGCGTGAGAACCAACGATGGCAGGCAAGAAGAAATCCTTCTTCCCGTTAACTTCGTGTCCTTCCGGCGTTTTTCCCGCAGGTTTGAGGCCAAAGCAATGGTCGGCCCACCCGTCGATCAGCCATTTCACATCGGTCGTGATGGAATCCACGTACTCGACCTCTTCCTTCGTAGGATTGGTGTCGTCCATGCGCAGGTTGCACTGGCCGCCGAATTCGCGGGCGATACCGAAGTTCAGGCAGATGGATTTCGCGTGGCCGATATGCAGGTAGCCGTTCGGTTCCGGTGGGAATCGCGTGACGGGCGCCTTGTACTTCCCCGACGCGATGTCCTGACGGACCATTTCGCGGATGAAATCGTTCGGTTCGGCAGCGGGTGTATTTGGATTTTCGTTCGACATAAATTCTGTTCCTAGGCAATACCATTCCTGACGTGGCAGGGCAAGCGCCCCGCATAAACGACAAGAGCGCCAGGGCCGTAAGACCCTGACGCTCGGAAAAATCGGCTGCGATCTTACGCCGGCGTAAGGTCTTTGACGACCTTGTCGCGCGCCGGTTGGTCCAGAAAGCGGTTCGGATCGGCCAGGCCGGTATCGAGCCGCGACTTGCGCGTGGCAAACGGCCCGCGTTCGTCGACAAGTATCACCCACGCATCCGTCGCGTCCTGGCTGGCCGCGGCGATCTTGCCGGTCAATTCCTCATTGGCCATGCTGGTGTGCGAACCGAATTCACTCGGGTAAACTACCTTCGCCTCTTTTTTGCCGCCCGCGCCGTCTTTCGCTTTCGGGCGCGCGTTCGTCGTACCTGCTTTGGGTGCTGATGGTGCTGCCATAATGTGTCTCCTGAATTGTCTGTTGTAAGGGGGGATAATCTAAGCGCCTGCGGCCCCATTCGTCAAGCTTTGGAAAGTGGTCAATTCGCGCTCACACAGCGCCATAACTACAAACAAAAAGCCCCGGGTTAACTCCCGGGGCTTCTTGGTACCACCCGCTCCGATTCCCTAGGAGCACCCCATGGAATTGCCGCAATTGAGGCACTTGTAGCAGGCGCCGTTGCGGACGGTGATCGCGCCGCAGGTATCGCAGGCGGGCGCGTCCTGCATGAAATGCTGGACCGTTCGGTTGAGTTGCTGGACGGCGGAAAGGTTGCCATGGCTGCCTGTCGGGCGCGACGGCGGCTCTTCCGTTTGCTCCAGGTAGCTCACGGGTTTATTGACCAATTTCTTTTCCTGCTCGGCGTCTTCTTTGAGCGGAAGTTCCGACTGACCGGCATTGGGTGAATTGGCCTCGCGATAGCCGGGGATAAATTGGCAGCCCAGCCAGCGGAACAGGTAATCGCTAATCGACTTGGCAATCGGGATATCGGGATTCTTCGTGAACCCGCTCGGCTCGAAACGCTGGTGCGCGAACTTCTTCACGAGCGTCTCCAGCGGCACGCCGTATTGGAGCGAGAGACTGACGAGCGTGCCGATCGTGTCCATCAAACCGCCGATGGTTGACCCTTCCTTCGCCATGGTGATGAACAATTCGCCTGGGACGCCATCGTCGAACAACCCCACCGTGATGTAGCCTTCGTGGCCGGCGATATCGAACTTGTGGGTCACGGCCTGGCGCGTGTCCGGCAGGCGATGACGCGCCGGGGCCCCGAGCCGGACGCGCAACTTCGCGACTTCATCCTCGAGTTCGCCAATGCGGGACTTGAAAGAATCGGCTTCCTTCACGGCCTTTTCGGCGGGTGTGTCGCCGCCGTTCCGGGACGTATTGAGCGGCTGCGAGCGTT